>JBDNFT010000860.1:0-5063 GCA_041689695.1 Planctomycetaceae bacterium
GCGGCGACAGGCAACACTATTGATGTCGCGTATCGCAGTCCTCTGGGCTCCGTCATCAATGATGTGACGATTATGTCGGCCATTGAAGCGGCGGCCATTCAAGTCCTTGGCGGTCAAAACATCGTTATCATCGATCGCCCCAGCATGGGAGGCGAAGATTTTGCCGTCTATATCGATCACGTATGCGGGGCGCAGTTTCGACTGGGTTGTGCCGGGCCGGAAGGCGACTGGCCGTTGCTGCACTCACCGATATTTGATGTTGAAGAATCCGCAATTCCATTGGGAGCAAGAATGCTGGCTCGTTCAGCTCTGCTGCTGGCAATGATCGGGCCTGAGTCAAAAACAGAATCCGAGCCAACTTTCGAATCCGATCCAGCTTTCGAAGCGGAGCAAACTTTCGAACCGGAGCAATCGTGATGTCCATCATGCGATTCACTCCCAACACCAGCCCCACGATCGGCGTTGAAATTGAACTTCAACTGATCGATACCAAAGAACTGGCTCTGACAAGCGCCATCGATCAGATCCTGACCGCCCTACCAGAGGATATGCGTGATTCCGTGAAACCGGAACTCATGCAGTGCTATATCGAAATCAACACCCGCATCTGCCGCAACGTCCGCGAAGTTGGCGAAGACCTGCGGGACAAACTGACTCGGTTAGAATCCATCATTCATCCGATGGGCGTACGACTGTTGTGGTCCGGCACGCATCCGTTTTCGTCATGGCGTCATCAGAAGATCACCAATCACGAACGTTACGCTCGATTAGTGACGCTGATGGAAGATGTTGTTCGGCAACTGGTGACGTTTGGTCTGCATGTTCATATCGGTGTCGATTCTGGCGACAAAGCAGTCATGGTTTGCGACCGCATGTTGCATCACCTTCCGTTGTTGCTGGCGCTCTCTGCAAACTCACCATTCTGGGAAGGTCGCAACACCGGCCTGCATTCCAACCGATCCAAGATTATGGAAGGTTTGCCCACGGCCGGACTGCCGTATCAGATGCGAAACTGGAGCGAGTACGTCTGGCTGGTGAAACATCTGCGGGAAACGGGTTTCATCAATTCTATCCGTGAAATCTGGTGGGACATTCGTCCTCATCATCACTTTGGAACGGTCGAACTGCGTGTCTGCGACGTCCCACCCTGTCTTGATCACGTGCTCGCAATCACAGCGCTGGTGCAGTGCCTTGTGCATACGATTTCGAATGAGATCGATGAAGGTACGTTTCTTTCTGAATACCATCCGATGATGGTGGAACAGAACAAATGGCGTGCAACACGCTATGGTGCAGACGCCTCCCTTGTCAGCTCCACGACCTTTCAGCAGCGTTCTGTACCAGAACTAGTCCAGGAGATGATTGAACGGCTGACCCCAACGGCGATTGAATTGAATTGTCTCGCGGAACTGCAATCCGTCCTCAGTTTACCAGCCGCCAGCGGCGCTCGACACCAGGTTGAAATTTACGAGGCAACTGGCAGCCGTAGAAAAGTCGTTGAGAAACTACTGGAACGCCCAGCGTTTTAGACGAGCAGTTGAAGATAGTCATCCAACAACATTGGCAGACAGCCTTTGTTGACTGCTCGACGCAAAGCAAAAGTTGTTTGGGAGACAAGAAGCATGAACAAATGGATTGCCATTTTTCGAGGGATCAATGTAGGAGGCATATTTTGTCTATGAAAGAGTTCCTGAAACGCATTGTCATAGGGCTGGCGACCGGCTGGATCATTGTTTTTTACGGCGAACTGGTATTCTGGGCAACGCCAGAGCGCGAAGGAATGGGAATCGGTGGCATCGTCGCGGCATGGATTGGCTATTCGGTGATGTCCTACTATTTTCTGTGTGTGGTCAGTTTATTCAAAGTCCGGAGCGCACCGGCAGTTTTTTTAGCGGGTGCGTTTTACGGGTGGTTTGAGGAAGGGCTCGTCGTGCAAACGATGTACGGCTCGCCGGACGGGCCGTTTCCAATGTCCATACCGTTTAGAAGCCCAGCAGGTCGATATTCTACTGGTACATTTTTCCATCTATTCATTTTTGACTACGGCCGTGTTAGTCGTTGCCCATTGGACCTTCAATCGCATGCTTCCGTTCACATTCCGGCCTGGCAAGGTTGAACTGTGGATACTCGGTGTCATTGCACTTCTCTACTATACATTCATCACCGTTCCTGCAGCACCCCGAGCACTTTGGGTGTTGCCGTTGTGCCTGGGGATTACCTTTTGGGCACTCCGCAAGAATCGGATTGCGGAGTCACTGAATGTGGAATCGCGGCCGGATGCGATTTCCGTCTTCGACCAGAAAGTCAGGCCGCTGAACTACGCCATGCTTTTTGCGATCCCGGCAGTAGCGACAGGCATCGACTTCGTTGCACTGGCCGCCGACCTCAGAGTGCCCACGAATCGAGTCGTGTATTACGGCGCAAGCCTGATCGGATCGCTCATGTGGGTTTCGAGTATTGTCATCTTGTTGCGAAATCCCACCCCGACGCACCTGCCGGAATCGATTGTACGATAGGCGAAACCGGATGAACCATTACAATGAGATGTTTGATGCTCCCACGGCATGAGCCATCGACAGCCTGCAAGTGTGGAGGGGTCTCTATTTTGTGGGCAATGATGAGGCTGTCAGACCCCGGCAAGCTACGGTGCCACGCAAGCCGCGGTGCCATGCACTTGTATCGCAGGTGCCTGCAGCTACGGTGCCATGCACTTGTATTGATGTTCCGCTCAGCCGGTTCAGTTGAGCGATGCTCAACGTGAGCACCTGTTTTCTGCCTGCGACAGTGTCACGTCGCTGTGGAACAGTCACGCGACAATCGAGGAACGAAAACAGATCACACGATTGCTGCTGCACCGAGTCGAAGTGCATGTGCTCAACAACAGTGAGCGAGTGAGTGTTCGGCTGCATTGGTCGGGCGGCTTCGAGAGTTGCCATGATCTTGTGCGACCGGTCAGTTCAGTTCAGTCAGTTGGAGTCTTATGAGGATCTCATCGAGCGAACGCTTGCACTGTCATTACAGGGGCACAGCAGTCCCGCGATCGCCGTCATACTTGCACGAGAGAAATATGTTTCTCCGCGATCACTGGAACCGATGTCGCGGTTCATGGTGCAGAAGCTCCTGGAATCGCCACACTGCGTGAAGCAACTCCACGATCCCGAACTGTCAGCCAACCATTGGCGTGCTTCTGATCTGGCGCTGCAAGTCGGCATTCCGGAGAAGCGTCTGAAGGACTGGGTCACTCGCGGCTGGGCGACAGCGGTCCAGCGTCCTCATGGTCGCACATGGGTGATCTACGCGGATGCCGATGAACGGCATCGATTGCAGCAGCTCGCCGCGAGTCAAACCGGCCAGGGATCGCGTCTGCCACCAGAAATCCTGCGGACGCCCGCCACAATTCCCCGACAAAAGCATTAAGCCGCAAGCAAAGCAGGGAAAAACCGGCACTTAAGCTGCCGCACCGGCAAGTATCAATCTCGGCAAACAAAGAACTGGAGTGCATTGTGATGGACGTTTCCAAAAATGGCCAGTCACCGACTCCTCCTTGTTTCCAAACCGTGCGATCGGCTCTGCCAAACACTTCATGAACCACGACACATTCGACATCCGCTTCCGCTTTTCCTACATCCCCGAGGCATCATTGCGAATGTGGTTCAGTTCGACCTCAGTGGGTTCTTCGGGAGACTTGTCCTTCTTGCGTCGTTGAGGAAACAGGTTCCACCACCGCACGGCTACCTCTTCATCGGACCATTCTCTGACGATATCCGGTCGCGTACGCGCCACGACATGAAGGTGATTACTCATGACCGCAAAACCAAGAACTTCCACAGCGAAAATCCCGGCCAACACTTCCAGCCGATCCCGAATCCACTGCTTGCGATGCGAGTAGTCTCGCCCGGTGATTTCATCCAGACCGCATAAATACGTTCTGCGAACGCAGCGATTCACAAGATGAAAGGCCCGAATTTCATCATCCGCAAAAATCTCATTCCGATTGACACGTGGCATGACTATCGCACCTTAAGAACCGAAAACAAATGCTCAAAAATCTGGGGAAACAGATCGCCACTCGACCCCGACCTCCTTGTCAAGTGCCTGGCACCCGTGATCTGGCACCCGTCATCCCCACGTACACACCGCCAAACTGGACGTCGCCCGATCGGCTGGAATTGGCCGTGTGATGAGTCGCGGGCAGTTCGTGTCAGGCTTGCTGACGCATTTTGTGAAATCGTCGTAGGGCGAATTTAATCGCTGGCGAAAGGGCATCGGGTCAGGACGGGACTGGAGTCTCGTCCTACGTTGCAGCACACAGCGTCGCAAGGTCTTCAAAGTATCGCGGATATGTTTTTGCCGTGCAGCCGGGATCCAAGATTTTGATTCCCGGCACTTTGAGTCCCAGCAGCGAAAAGCTCATCGCCATCCGGTGATCATCGTAGGTCTGAATTTCCGCCGGTTGCGGAGTTCCGGGAAAGACCTTCAGACCATCGGCTAATTCTTCTGCATGAATGCCCGCGCGTTGGAGTTCTGTTACCACGGCGGCGATGCGATCCGTTTCTTTGTGCCGCATGTGCCCGACGTTTCGAATCGTTGTCGGCGAATCCGCGAAGACCGCAACGGTCGCCAACGTTTGAGCCGTATCACTGATGGCATTCATATCGATATTGATGCCATGCAGTGGACGACCAGCGACAGTGATCCGATCATGTTGCCACGAAACTTCACAGCCCATTTGTTCCAGTGCTTCAGCAAATCCAACGTCTCCCTGCAATGCGTTTCGCGATAGCCCGGTGACTGTGACTTCACCACCAGTCACCGCTGCCGCGCCGAAAAAGTAGCTGGCTGCCGAGGCGTCTGGTTCGATATCGTAAGTACCGGCCACATACGGCTGCGGCTGAATGAAGAACGATGACAAATCGTCGGGAAACAGCACACTGGCTCCGAATGCCTGCATCATCTGCAGCGTCATCAGAATGTAGGGCTTCGACACCAGATCACCTTCGACGGTCACGTGAACAGGTTCGCTGCACGCTGGTGCGGCCATCAACAGGCTGCTCAGAAACTGA
>JBDNFT010000861.1:0-1934 GCA_041689695.1 Planctomycetaceae bacterium
TATGTTTATCGACATCAACTCAACCGCCTTCGCCTGCGACTTCGCTGTTGGCGACGAAGTTCTTGATCCATTTTACGCCGTACGGCCTCAGCCCGGCTTCATCGCGGCCAGATTCTTCAGGCTAAAAGATGCCTCCTCCCACCAGCGTCCGAAGCGGTTGGTAGTAGTGCTTTTCTGATGGTTCAATGATGGCCACATCCAGTGACGGATCGGCGTTGCGAAGTCGAGCGGCCGTGGTGATGCCAGCAGTGCCTCCGCCAACAATAACAATCTGATGATGACTCATAGAAATTAGCCTTTCGCAGACGAAGAGGATGATGACGTTGGCGAACACAATTCGCTGGCGGAAGATTTGTCCAGCACTCCACCAAAGCATTTGGCAAACTGCAAAGCAAACGAAAGCGCACGCTGAGTATTCGGATCGCGGATCGCTCCCAGCAAACCAAACAAGCCGATGCGTTTGGCAACGGGATGTTCGCAGGTTCCCTGATGGCAACTCGACAACGCTCTGCCAGCCATGCTGAACGTGGCGACGGAGTTTTCGCTCAGCACTTCCGACTTCAACAGGAAGCCGATACGGTCGAGTTCTTCCTGATGAATCTTGCCGCCCAGATACAACGCGGCATGCAATCCCTGCCGCACACTTTGTTCCAGATCAATTCCCTGAGCCTTCTGAGTTGTCGCCCATTCGTCAAAGACGTGCATCGCTGTGGCCCGCAGATTGGGAAGCTCATCCAGCAGTGCGCTGCCTTCTTCCAGCTTCGGCAGCCGCGAAACGAGTCGCTCGATGGCTCGCATGTTGTTCGGTTCTGTCACCAGAATCCTCTGTCCCATCAAGCGCGTTGTTTCAAACGCGTCAGACCTGCCGCCTGCCACGCCAGATAGCCGCCCGTCATGTTGACGAGATTCGTAAAGCCCGCCGCCTGCAGAACGCTCATTGCAATTGCGGATCGCACACCGCTCTCACAATGAACTATCAGTTTCGCATCGCGAGGCAGTTCGTTGAGATAACGAGGCAGCCGACCAAGATATCGGTGTTCCGCCTGCGGAAGATGACCAGCGTTCCATTCGTCATTGGAACGCACGTCGATGACTTTCACGTTGCCCGCGTCGATGATCTGTGCGATTTCGGCAGGCGTGCTGCTGGCATAAACTTCCGTCGCTTTGCCGGTTGCTTTCACGGCTTTAACGTCAAACCCACCAGCGATATGTTCCACACCAATCTTGTGCAGCAGACGAGCCGCTTCTTCCAATTGATGCGGTTCACAGATCAGATAGGTCGGACGATCATAGTCAACCAGCCATCCGGCCCACGCCGACAACATGCCGATCGGAATATTGATCGTACCCGGAACATGACCTTTGGCGAAATCCGGCGAAGGAGTCAGGTCAATCACGGTTCCGTTCTTGATCGCAGCATCCAGCCCGGCCACGTCCAGCATCTTGTGATGTTGCCCGGCTCCCAGAACAATCGGGCCTTCTTTGTTGACGCGTTTCATCACCGCGAAGTACTTAGGTGCTTCCGGCTGATCGGCCAGAATGTACTGGACGAATGCTTCTTCGTCCGTAAATTGCAGAGCCGGGTTGAATAGCTTTTCGTAACCAACAGTCGAAGATGGAATGGCTCCCAGTCCCTTGCCGCACGCACTGCCGGCTCCGTGAGCTGGCCAGACCTGCAGATAATCCGGAAGCTGCTTGAATCGCTCGGCGGATTTGAACACGTCCCGAGCTCCGGGTTCGGCTGTTCCCATCAACCCGGCGGCTTCTTCCAGCAGGTCCGGTCGACCGATAGAACCGACGAAGACGAAGTCGCCAGTAAAGATGCCCATCGGTTTATTTGCGCCGCCTCCCTGATCGGTCAGCACAAACGAAATACTTTCCGGCGTATGTCCGGGAGTATGCATCACGTCAAAACGAATGTTGCCGATCATGAA
>JBDNFT010000862.1:0-4567 GCA_041689695.1 Planctomycetaceae bacterium
AGTCGAGAAAGCATTTTCCGGCGTCAACGGCAGCGGAGACTCTGGTGTGTCGTCTCGCATGTTCGGCACGTTCCTGTCATGGCTCAACGATCACACGTCGGATGTGTTCGTGGTGTGTACGTCCAACGACATGTCAAAGCTGCCCCCGGAGTTCGGACGGTCCGAACGCTTTGATGGGATTTTCTTTTTGGACCTGCCAGGTGAGGAAGAGAAGGCCGCGATCTGGACGATTTACCTCGACATGTTTGCGATTGATCAGCAGCAGCGCATGCCAGACGACACGGATTGGACTGGAGCTGAGATCAAAGCCTGTTGCCGTTTGTCGGCCTTGCTGGATGTGTCGCTGCTGGAGGCCGCACAGAACGTGGTGCCTGTGGCCGTGACAGCCAGCGAATCGGTTGAGCGATTACGGACATGGGCCAGTGGTCGGTGTCTGTCGGCGTCACAGCCAGGGATTTACCAGCGTGATGGTGCTGGCAATAAGTTGCGACGGCGAGTTCATCGCGAAGTGATTAACAACTGAACTGAATTTATTGAACAGAGGCGGCATCGCTTCACAAACACTTTTCACTGCAAGCCGGGATGTGACTGCGTAGGTCATGTCCCGGCTTGTTTCATTATTGGAGTCTTTTTAATCAGGAGAACATTTATGACCAAAGCGAAAACTACATCAACGACTGACTTCATTAGCCAATGGGAACAACAACAACGCGAACAGGAATCGTTGGCTCGCAAGTCACTCCAGAAAGCCTGCCAGCAGTTGGCAAAGCGCAAAGTAGACATCGTGACCATCACCTACGACGGCTATGGCGATTCCGGCACAGTCGAAGATCCGGTCGCACTTCGGAACGGCAAGCCGGTCAAACTGTCCCACAAACTCAACGAGCTTCTACTGGAGACTGCCGAAGCGCTTCTGCCCGGCGGCTGGGAAATCAACGACGGAGCCTGTGGTGAATTTGTGCTCAACATCAAAGATCGCAAATTCCTCCGTGAGCACAACTGGCGAGTCACGGAATACGAACATGAAGAGGAGGAAATCCTGCTGTGAATCCTTACCACCACGCGCTGTCATCCGTGAAACAGTACGGCGGCTGCGTTGAAGACTACATGCCCGTTCATCAGTGGTTCGATGAAAGCAAGGCCTTCTTTCCGGACTTCCGGCATCGAGCCCTGCGACATCATGCATCCCGTGAAAAGTGCCAGTCACTGGTGATGCAGTAAAGCACTACGCGTTGCTGCTTTCCAAACTCCAGTATACCATGGCCCCCGTCTGAATTCAGGAATAGAGCATGAAGCCTTTGGCGGTCGGAATCGACCTGGGAACAACATACTCCGTCATCGCCGCATTGGACGATCAGGGGCGCCCCATCGTAATCCCAAACGCCGAAGGGCAATTATCTACCCCATCTGTGGTGTTTGTGGACAATGGGAGTGTGATCGTTGGTGAAGATGCCAAGCAAGCTCAGGCCCTGGGTGAGGACAACGTCGCATCATTCTTTAAGCGCTGGATGGGAAATCCAGAATACCGACGAAGCCTTGGTGACCAGGAGTGGTCACCTGAAGATCTGTCTGCACAGGTACTTCGAAAACTTGTGCGAGATGCAGAAGCTCTTCTGAAGCAACCTGTGAAGCAGGCTGTGATCACTGTCCCAGCCTATTTCGACGATCACCAGCGTCGGGCTACAATTTCGGCAGGTCTGAAAGCCGGGCTGGATGTCCTGCAGATTATCAATGAACCGACGGCCGCGGCCTTGGCCCTTGGATTGAAACGCGAAGACGAGGATCTGTTGGTGCTCGTCTATGACCTCGGTGGTGGCACATTCGATGTGACACTAGTTGATATCAATTCCACGGAATATCGTGTTTTGGGCACGGATGGCGACCATCAGTTGGGTGGCAAGGATTGGGACGACACTGTTGCAAGATGGTTTGGCGGAAGCTTTGAAGAGAAGTACCAAGTCGATATTTTTGCCGATTCGGCAGCGTTCAACGAATTGCGCGTCGCCTGTGAAGAGGCAAAGAAAAAGCTGTCTGACGTGCATAGCACACGGTTGACATATGTTTATCAAAAACAGAAACATTCAGATGATCTAACTCGGGAAAAACTGCAGGAGTTGACTGGTCATCTGCTGGAGCGAACGGCCACGTTATGCGAACAAACATTGGCCGATGCTGGCAAGAAATGGTCAGACCTTGCCGGGGTCCTGCTGGTCGGCGGTTCAACTCGAATGCCCATGGTGCGCGAATACGTCAACCGAATGTCAGGCAAGCCAGGAATACAGTCTGTAAGCCCGGACCACGCTGTCGCTGAGGGTGCAGCACTTTGTGCTGGGCAGCTTCTGGCGCGAAAACAAACGGGTTTGACTCAGTTGTATCGATTGCCAGGTCGCCAGCAGCGAATCGTGGATGTGATGAGCCACAGTATGGGGATGATTGCAGAGTCTTCTGACGGCACACGCTACATCAATAGCATCATCATCAAGAAGAATCTGGCGATTCCTTGCGTCGAAATGCGACCGTATCAATTTGTAACGACACCAAACAGTTCCAATGAAATCGAGGTCTACGCAACTCAGGGGGAATCACCAGATCCATTTGCATGCACGCTCTTGCGAAAATATAGAATCTGCGGCTTGACCCATCAGGGTGATGGTGGAACGGTTGTCGACATTTCCTACCACTATAACGAAAACGGTGTGGTCGATGTTACCGCAGTTGAGCGTGCTCGTTCGGCGAAACTGACTGTCATAGAAGAACCCATTGACGAAAATCTGGAATGGCTGTCCGGTCCTCCTCGAAGAACGAGAAGTAGTCACGTGATGGCTTATCTCGCAGTGGATTTATCGGGAAGCATGGCGGGAACACCTTTGGAGAAGGCCAAAGAAGCGGCTGTTGAGTTCCTGCGGCAGTCAGATCTGTCGAAGTGCTCCATCGGTCTGGTTGTCTTCTCAGACAAAGTTCGCGTTGAACTTGAGTCCTGTCAGAATGCGAAGGCCGCAGAATCAGCAATCAAGGGCATGCAGATTGGGTGGCCTTTGGGATACGGAAATATGGCAAGTCCGTTTGCAGAAATGTTGCAACTGCTGAAACAACACGATGGCCCTCGGTTTGTGGTCCTTATGACTGACGGCATGTGGTGTCGTCCAGACGTTGCGATATCTCAGGCGGATGCGTGTCGCGAAGCTGGAATTCAAACCATTGCGATTGGTTTTGGGTCGGCAAATAAGGAGTTTCTGGAGCGTGTGGCGACCACACAGTCGGGGGCATACTTCACCACACTGAACGAACTAACCGCAACCTTTGGTACTATCGCACGCGAGATTGCTGAGACTGGGGGCGGACAGTTTTCCGGCTCCGGAAAGGCACTCCGATTTGTTTCTCGCCACTGAGTCGCGTTTGTATTGGTATGCCATGGCATCGAAGAACTTCTATGAACTGCTCGAACTTGACCCGTCTGTGAAGGATCGCGCACAGATCGAAAAGGTAATCGAACGAAAACATAAAGAATGGGTTCGCTGGAGCGACAACCCAGTTCGAGAAGGCGAAGCGCGGCTGTGCCTTGGCCTGCTTCCAAGAATTCGCAAAGTGCTTCTGGCTTCGGAATTTGAATCTGAACGACAGGCACAAGAGGATGAATATCGAAAACATAACAAGTCTGACGTTGAGAAGCTTGATCAAATGCTCCTTCTTGATGCCGGCAAAGAGTTGCGTATTCTGGCTTCACGGTTTACAGAACTGATTGGCGGTTTTGCGAAGACGTTCAAGAACCAATTTACCGAACAGCAAATCCGGGAACGCTGCAAGCAACTTCGAATTTCTGTCGTTTCAGAAGGAACAATTCCGGAAGAACCCAACCTTCTTGACACCGCAACTTACCGCGACATCGAGAAGAACCTTGGCATTGCAGGAGAGAATGATCTGTACTCAATGCTGCAGGTCCCTTTCGCTTTAAAGAACTGCCAGAAGCTGCTCACCGCGGCAGAATCGGTACTGAAGGAGGCTCGCCTTCGTCCAAATCAAGCTGCATGGACGGCCAAGGCGGTACTTGCGGGGCACTGCTTGGCGCTTTTCAAAACCGACGAAATGCAGAGTCGTTATGACCACACTGCGCAGCACGCCAAAATCGGACGCGTACTTAATCAGATCATTGATCAAGCAGCACACGACGGTGTGTTAACCCCACACGAATGGGATCATCTTCTGAAAAAGGCTCAAGATGCGGGTATCTCGGAGGAGATCGCAACCCACTACATCACAAAACGAGTTAACGTTCGAGCGGGGGGAAAGAGTTCAGCAGCGTTCGATAAGCATATCAAAGCAGCCTACGATGCTGTCGAGGTCAACCAGCTGACCTCCGCCCTTGAGGAGCTGGAGCGTGCCCGATCAATTCAGCCAGATCATTCTGATATTGCCATTCTCGAGAAGCGGATCACTGAACGGCAGAATCTAGGGAAGGCTGACGCCGAACTGCGAGCTGCGATTATAGCCGACAATAGCGAACGAACTATTTCTAATGCAGCCAATCGAAGGGCCGAGTTTACAGATAAAGAACTAGCTCCGTCAGATA
>JBDNFT010000863.1:0-4371 GCA_041689695.1 Planctomycetaceae bacterium
CTGTGAAACTTCAGCCTCTGACACAACAATGCCTTTTTCAGCACACGCCTGCTGAATGATTGGGCGGCTGATCATGTTTTCGAGAACTTCCTTGCCATGACGCTCAACGCATTCTTTGGCCAGCGCCTCGTAAGAGATCGGTTCACTGTTCACTCGCGCGAACGCTGTGTTGCGAGCGTCCATGCGGGACGTGCCTTCAGTTGTATTCGCCTTTTGCTCGGACGCCTGAGTCGACTGAGCTCGCCAGACCTGCATCGCAATGCCACCAGCAATGACAAACACAAGCGTGCCGCCAACTAATATACCGGCTCGGCTGGAACGAGATTCACTAACAGTTTTAGTAGTGGAAGGGGCATCGGTTTGCGACATGATTTGAACTCCTGAACGAGTGATCGCAGTGAGAAAGGGAATGAGATGAGACAGCGAGAGGAGTGGGCAAGATTCCTTCGCGTTATACGTCCTTTTTCGAAATGGGGTCAAGTTCGGTTTTTCCCTGTGCTTCGAATGCCCGTGACAATTGAGAAACCGGCAGATTCTGCTACAATTCGCCACTTGCGGTTCCGCGTCGTAAACGACTGCCATAAAAGAACTTGCAGCGAATCGGATTTCTCAGAGCTTCCCAAAGGAATTTAGTTTGTCTACCGACGATCCCACCGGCAACGATCTACCCGCCGAAAACCTCATCCCCTCCGATCCACGAGTCTTCCGAACTGACATCCGGGATGAGATGCGGACGAGCTATCTGACCTATGCCATGAGCGTCATCATTAGTCGCGCTTTGCCTGATGTTCGCGACGGTCTGAAGCCTTCACAACGCCGCATTTTGGTCGCCATGAACGACCTGAACCTCGGCCCGAACGGTGGACGAAAGAAATGTGCCAAGATCGCCGGTGACACCAGCGGTAACTATCATCCTCACGGCGAAGGGGCGATTTATCCAACGCTCGTTCGTATGGCCCAGGACTGGGTCATGCGCGAAGTGCTGATCGACAAACAGGGCAACTTCGGATCACTCGCCGGTCTGCCTCCAGCGGCGATGCGATATACCGAAGCACGACTCTCCGGTGCTGCCGCCGAAATGATGCGCGACATCGATCGCGAAACAGTGGACTTCGCGCCGACATATGACAACGATCGCCTTGAACCCGTTGTTTTGCCCGCTCGCTTTCCGAATCTGCTGGTGAATGGTTCCAGCGGCATCGCAGTGGGTATGGCCACCAGCATGCCTCCGCATAACATGGCGGAAGTTTGCGAAGCCGTGATTCGCGTGATCGATGATCCCGGCTTGTCGCTCGACCAGTTGCTGGACGTGATCCCCGGTCCCGACTTCCCAACTGGCGGCATCATTTGTGGCAGTATGGGAATTCGTCAGGCCTACATGACTGGCCGCTCGACACTGACATTGCGATCACGTACGCACTTCGAAACTGAGAAGAATTCGGACGTCATTGTTGTCACCGAAATTCCGTATCAGGACACTCGCGACCGTATTCGCGAGAAGCTCGAAATTTTGGTACGCGACGAACGCATCAAGGGTATTTCCCGTATTGTGGACTTGACCGACCGCACGATTCCATCGTGGCAAGTGCGTCTGCATATCGTGCTCAAGCGAGACGCCGACAAAGAAGTCGTGCTGAATCAATTGTACCAGTATTCGCCACTGCAGACGACGGTCAGCGTGATCATGCTGGCGTTGGAAGGCAATCGCCCGCAGTTGATGACCGTGCGGATGCTGCTGGATTCGTTCATTCGGCATCGCGTCGACGTGA
Source organism: Planctomycetaceae bacterium (assembly GCA_041689695.1). Lineage (GTDB taxonomy): Bacteria > Planctomycetota > Planctomycetia > Planctomycetales > Planctomycetaceae > SXXK01. The sequence goes on from JBDNFT010000863.1 coordinate 1,770, forward strand.
TTCGTCGCCGTACTGAATTCCTGCTGCGTGAAGCTCGCAAGCGAAAGCATACAGTTGAAGGCCTGTTGCTGGCTCAGACCGACATCGATCGAATCATCAAAACCATCCGTGACTCCGGCAGCCGTGCTCTGGCGAAGGAAGCGTTGCAGACGATTCCGATCCCGTCGCCGTTGGTATCGCGGGCTCTGGGAGACGGCGGCTTCAAAGCCTTCGTGATTGAAAATGGCGAAGAAGACAACTACTTCCTGTCGGCCAATCAGTCGGAAGCCATCGTTTCAATGCAGCTTGGTTCGTTGGCGAATCTGGAACGCGAAAAGCTCGTCGCCGAACATCAGCATCTGCTTGACAACATCACCGAATACCTGCGACTGCTGTCCGACGAAATGAATCTGCGAGCTGTTGTCCGCACGGACATGGAAGAATTGAAAGCTCGCTTTCCGGACAAGCGCCGCACGACGATTTCCGACGAAGAACTGGGCGATTACGACAAAGAAGCTCTCATCGCCGAACAGCCGATGGTCGTGACGATGTCTCAGCGTGGATACATCAAACGGACTCCGCTGGACGTTTACGAAGCTCAAAATCGCGGCGGAAAAGGTATTAAAGGTGCCACTTCGGACGAAGAAGATCCGATCGCGCATCTGTTTGTCTCCAGCACTCACGACTTCCTGCTGTTCTTCACCGATAAAGGTAAGGTTCACTGGATCAAGGTCTACGACCTTCCTCTGCAGGCCCGTACCGGCAAGGGCCGAGCGCTGGCGAACCTGATCACTTTGGAAGAAGGCGAAGGCATCGCGAACTGCTTCAATGTGCGTTACTTCCCGGACGATCAGTTTCTGGTCATTGCAACTCGCCAGGGCATCATCAAGAAGACTGCATTGTCGGCTTACGGTCGTCCAATGAAAGGCGGCATCATTGCGATCCGTCTGGATGACGGCGACGCATTGGTTGACGTCCGCATTGTGCAAGGCGACGAAGACCTTGTGCTATCAACCTCAGGTGGCATGGCGATCCGCTTCAATCACGAAGATGCTCGCCCAATGGGCCGAGCGACTCGCGGTGTGAAAGGCATCAAGCTGAAGAAGGATGAAATCGTCGTCGGCATGGTTGTGGCCGATCCGGAACGCACGTTGTTGAGCATCTGCGAATTCGGCTACGGCAAACGCACGCCGTTTGGGCCTGGGGAATTGGATTCTGGCGAAGACGTTCCTGGTAAAGAACTCGCGGAAGGTGACACTGCCGTGGCTGGTCTTCCGTCCTCAGAAGATTTACCGGATGCCGCCGAAGACGCTGACGTCGAATCTGACGACGAAGAAGTTGCGGAATCTGAAGGTGAAGCTTCGGTGACCAGCAACAACCAATACCGCCGCCAGCGCCGCGGCGGCAAGGGTGTCCGCGACATCAAGACGACCACACGAAACGGCAAAGTTGTCGATGTGCTTTCCGTCATCGATTCCGACGAAGTGCTGATGGTCACTTCCCGAGGCAAGATCCAACGCATTCGTGCTTCTGACATCAACACCATCGGCCGAAATACTCAGGGCGTCCGCATCATCCTTCTTGACGAAAGCGACACGCTGGTGTCATGTGCTGTGATTCCAGGCGACGTGATCGATGAAGAAGCGGCTCGAGCCGTGGCGACCGCAGCAGCAGCTCAGGCTGCGTTGGCGGCGGAGCATCCGGTCGTGCCAGAGGTTGCAGTTGATGAGCCGACAGAAGAAGATGTTGAGTGATCAGAGAATTCACGATGTTCAAACAGCCAATGTAGCCGTCTCGCTCCGCCGAGACGAGCCTTTATGATACCGCGTCGCGGAACAAGTGACGTGCGGTCCGATTTTCACTGCATTTTTTTGGGCTCGAATGTGGAATTCGCTCAAACAATTCTTGGCCTTTTTGAAGACGATGGAGCGTATTTCAGGGTGTTCTGCAAAAATAACCAGCACCGAACGCCACGGACAGAAATCCGCAAGCCGCCGCAATGGTGGACGTCGCGTGTGGAAAAGCGACTGGCAGAGGGCGAAGAACGTAATTACTATCGTCCAAAGTGGTCGTTTGTAGCTGAGGATGGAACGATCCACGTTCGTTTCTCATCATGGACAAGCGAGTGCCACTCTTGTGGATACGCGGAGATTCCCGGTGACAGCGATTGAGCTGGTTTCTGGAAGTGGATCCTATCGCAGCCAAAGAGATTTCCAGACTTAATAAGCGACGAGCAATTATCGCAAATGACGATTGACTATCAAAAAGAACGACTTGGATCGTGATATTTGGAATTCATTCGTTATTAGCGAATATCCAATGTAGCCGTCACGCTCCGTCGTGACGAACCCACAAAGGTTGACGTTGACGATGATTACACATCCAATCGTTCTTCATCGAAATGCGGTGGTGCGGGACAGGCAACGTGTTTTGGTTGATGAATGTCGGCTCCTGTGGGCACATCACGGCGGAGCGTGATGGCTAAATTGATTTCGAATAATGCAAATAGTCCGACGGCGATAATTTCGCTTTGATTCCGTTGCGGGCGATGTAGCGGCGGAAGTGTTCGAACTGCTCGGCCGATCGCACCAGATGATCGAATCCGTCCTGCTGCCAAAAGCGA
>JBDNFT010000864.1:0-5363 GCA_041689695.1 Planctomycetaceae bacterium
GACCTGTTGACGCTCTGGAGCCAATAACCAGTCGTCCAGTTTCACTCGCGATCGAAACATGCGGACGCGATACTTTGCCGTGCGCAAGGCGCGAACAAGATTCAGCAACTCCTTCCGCCCCGCGCCTGATCCGGAGCGTGGGTTGCGTTGAATGACGATGAGTCTTTTGTCGTCAGTTATCGTGAATGCGTTCAAGGTGCTGTCCGGCTTTACTATCGCAACAATCACGATTCCGTGAGTTCCAGGTAGGGATCGAGCCCCATGTTCTCATACTGATCGAGTCGCATGCGTTCCTGCTTCAGCAAATGCTTCCGCTGCTTGCGGTGAGTCTTCTCAAGAAAACGCTGAACTCGCAGAAAATATCGATTCCACGTTCGACCAAGTTCTCCCTGCCGATTTGCAATTGCCATACGCTGTTTTCGAAGCCGCTCTTTCGGTTCGCGACAGCGCAACAATTCATCTTCCAGACTCAGAAAGAACTGATACGACCCCGGGTCGCCCTGACGCGCGGAACGACCGATCAACTGCCGGTCAATTCTTTTGGAACTATGGATTTCTGTGGCAATCACATGCAAACCACCAGCTTTGCGAACGTCTTCTTCAAGAATAATATCGGTCCCTCGCCCCGCCATATTGGTCGCAATCATCACACTGCCTGCATGGCCAGCAGTTGAAACGATTTCGGCTTCCTGCTCATGATAGCGTGCATTCAAAATCTGATAGGGAATCCGTTTATCCTTGAGAAGAAGCCCCAACGCTTCCGACGCTTCAACGGATGGCGTACCGATGAGGATCGAGCGACCTTCTTTAATCTTGTCCTGCACCTCGGTGACGATCGCGTCACGTTTGGCGTCCTGGGTTTTGAACACGCGAGTCGTCAGGCCTTTGCGAATGCATTTTTTATTCGTCGGAATCTTCGTGACTTTCAGACGATAGGTTTTCTTCAATTCACCGCGTGCCGGCAAAGCGGTTCCTGTCATGCCTGCGAGATGAGAGTACTGTCGGAAGTAACTTTGCATGGTCACACGTGCGGCTTCGCCGGTGGCAGCGGTAATCGGGACCAGCTCCTTGGCTTCGATCGCCTGATGCAAACCGTCCTGCCATTTGCGGCCATCCATGATGCGGCCCGTGCCTTCATCGACGATGACCACTTTGTTCTCAACTATAACATAGTCACGATCCAGTTCGAATGCATGCCGAGCCGTTAACGCTTTTTCCACCTGAGCGTAGATGCGTTCGGTATCCATGGAACTCAACAACGACGGCTTTGACATCAGCACAACTTTGCGACACCCAGCGTCGGTGAGCCATGCCGTTCGTCGTTCCGGTTCATAAACATAGTCGCGCTTGGGTTCTAGTTGAAAGGTCGCGCGATTGCTCCAGCGAAACAGATTCACTGTTGCAGGCTCGTTCGGCTGCGTCAGGCCAATAATCAACGGCGTTCGAGCTTCATCAATGAGAATACTGTCGGCTTCGTCTATTAACGCGAAGTAATGACTCCGCTGAACTGGTTCCTCAGCACCTTGCAACGTGCGAATATACCGTCGCACTTGATTTCCGCCGTCTTCGGACATTGCTCCTTTACGAAGACGGTCGCGCAGAAAATCGAAACCCATTTCTTTGCTGGTGCCGTACGTGATGTCTGACGCATAGTTGGCCCGGCGTTCATCGGGCTCCATCGAGTCCAGAATTTTGCCAACGGTTAACCCCAGCATCACGTGTACAGGCCCCATGGTGTCTGCGTCGCGACTGGCAAGATTATCGTTAACAGTTACCACGTGACAGCCTTGTCCAGGCAGGGCTCGCAGGAATGATGGCATCGTGGCGGTCAGTGTTTTACCTTCGCCCGTCTGCATCTCAGCAATATGGCCCTCGAAGAGCGCGATGGCACCCATGATTTGAACTTCGAAGTGCTGCATGCCCAGAACGCGTCGAGCCGATTCGCGAATCAACGCGTAGGCTTCTTCCAACAATTTTTCCAGCGGGACGCCGGCTCTCGCTTCCCATCGCAGTTTGCGACCACGCGTCAGTAATTCTTCATCGGTGAGCCCCGTTAGAGTTTCACTGAGCTTGATGATCTTCCTGGCCGTCGCGCGCCAGCGAGAACGCCGCGCGGCGGAAGGAATAAACCCCGTCTTGAGACCGTGATAGATTTTGTTTGGGAGGCTCATGTGGGAAAGTGTATCAACGCCGATTCAGGGAAAAAAGACCTGGTTTCTGGGCAACGAGCCGCATGGACTTTTGCCTGAGCCTGAATATCCTGCAATGGAATCCACACCAGATTCGAACACGTATCAGACGAGGCACATCGCAAGAATCTCACGCCGAGAACCGCAGACGACCTGCCGGCCCGCTGTTCCCACGAATCAGAAGCAAGAATCGGCACTACACTGAATGACTCAAAGTGTTTAATAATAACGACTTATGTTGTTGACAGAGGTTTGACATTCGCATGACGACGACAAAACACGATGCTGTTGTGGAACTCCGATTACGAACGTATCGTTCACAACATGAGCTGGAACCACAAACCAGCAACTTCAAACACAACAAACACTGTTGGTGACTCGGGTCTTTTCCTGAACCCAGCCTGTTTGCCTTCCTTTACTAAACAACCAAGGGATTGATTTTATGAGCGTCTCCGCTTTAAATCCTGCAGCAGCAAGTACTGCTGATCAACATTTGCTGACTGCAGTAGAAGTTAAACGTCAGAAATCACAAGCCGATACAGATACTCTTGTTGCTGCGTTTCATCGAGACAAGTTGCGTTGGAGCAACGTCGATTGGGTTGTGGCTTTATTTCTGATTGGTGTCCATGCTGGAGCTCTGGCAGCTCCGTTCTTCTTCACTTGGACGGGCTTGGCTGTTTGCCTTGTGATGCATTGGGTCACTTGCAGCATTGGGATCTGTCTTGGCTACCATCGCTACCTGTCACATAAATCCATGAAGCTGCGAGCGCCCGCAGAATTCGTCGCCATGGTTTGCGGATGCTTGTCTGGTGAAGGTTCACCTTTGACATGGGCAGCAACGCATCGATTGCATCATCATAAATCCGACCACGAAGGTGACCCGCATTCACCCATTCGTGTTGATGGCTGGTGGTCGCACATTCTGTGGCTGTTTCCTAAACGTTCCACTGAATCCACGCAGGTACTGTTTCGTCGATACGTGCCAGAACTTGTTGATCGCCCGGTGATGCAATTCTTTGAGAAAACTTTTGCAATTTGGCTATGGGGCGGCGGCTTGGTCATGTTGGCTGCAGGTTGGATCCTTGTCGACTGGCAAATGGGTGTGTCACTTCTCCTTTGGGGAATGTGTGTTCGAATGGTTGCTGCTTACCACAGTACGTGGTTTGTGAATTCCGCAACTCATCTTTGGGGATACCGCAACTACGACACTCGAGATCATTCACGCAATCTGTGGTGGGTTGCGATCCTCGCTTATGGCGAAGGCTGGCACAACAATCATCATGCCCATCCAGCGGTGGCGCCTGCGGGACACAAATGGTGGGAAGTCGATATCACCTGGTGGTCGATTCGATTGCTGCGAGCTTTTGGCTTGGCGTACGACGTAAAAGACCGCATTCCGAAAGGTCGCCGAGCCGATGATGGCGACGTTCCCATGGAACATCTGGAGGGTGCTCATGCGGAACTTCCAGGTTCACTCACTGAAGTTGCCGCATAAATACTCACCCCAGCGAAGTTCGCAAGAACCTGCCGGATAACAGATTCAGAAACCGGCACTTTCGCCTCAAAGAAATTAAAGAAAAGCAGCCCGGTCCACAAAATCGTTATGAAACCGGTAACACGCTCAAAACATCTATCGGGTAGCTATCGCCGCGGCGTGGTTCGTAGCGATGCGGTTTGAATCAGCAAGTGAAAGGTGGATATTTGCTGCGTTGGCATCAGGTTGAGGCACACGCATGCGGATGACCGTGTGTTCCGGAGAACTGTAGATTTCCGGCAATTGTTGCAGTGGTGTCAGAACTGATACGGTCTGGTGTTCGCTGCGATGTTTGTCGCTGAGTGCGTTCGTTCTGGCTTCTTCCTGAGTTAGATCAATGATGTATTCGTCGGCGGTGAGTATCAGGACAGATTCCACCGAATCGCCAATCAGGCGGCGGACGACGACGACGTTGTATTCTCCCGGCGGCAGTGGCTTCGTGACTTCGAAGTGGCCTGAATTGTCTGTGCGAGCAAAGCTCCGCGCGGTATCGTTTGATGGTGCAATGCCAACAAGGAACACGTCCGCTTGAGTCAGTGGCTGTCCATCCAGAAAAACAGTGCCGCTGACGCAGTCGGGTTGACGGATCTCGATTCCGATCGCCATGACGAAGACGATGAATGCAGCGACAAGAAGGGAAAAATTTCGTGTTGACATCGATCACGGGTTCCTGCGAAATGTTTTACGATTGGAATGGCTGACATGTCGGGTCGTAGCACGGGACATCAGTTGCATCAATAGTCACCGGTCACCTGTCCGTCCTGGATGTAGTTCAGCAGGCAATGCACGCGATAGTCCAGGGCATCGCTCAGGAAGCCCACGGAGCCGTCACCCAGCAGAAAATGTCCACCGCCCGTGTGACTGCTGTTGAAAACCCAGGCATTTGCTTGTTCAAGGTACGGCAGCAACAGTGTCCAGCCGGTGGTGTTCAGTACTTTATTTCCGCCGCTGTAGAATGGCAGGTCTTCTACGCGTCCCGAGTTAATCAATGCCGGAGGATGAACGTTGTAAACATCGTGATAGTTGGCCAGTGCAATTCCCATCTGCTTCAAATTGTTGCGACATTGCGTTCGCCGCGCGGCTTCGCGTGCTTGCTGGATAGCCGGAAGAAGCAACGCCACAAGAATGGCGATGATGGCAATCACAACCAGCAACTCGATCAGCGTGAAGCCAGAAGAACGAGATCCATGGTTGAGTGATCATTTCAATGTGTTCTTACAATGATAATTTCGAAAGAGGCAAAAACCAATGAGTCCGGCCATTACGCCGCCCAATGAGATTGGTACTTGTTGGTTGTAAGAGCATTTTGCTCCGGTAGAGTTATTATGGGTGGTGTATTCAGCAGCTAACGTTTTTCGTTTGGAAACGCGCACAGGTTCCAGGTGTCGGATGTCGGGTCATGCTTTTCACGGGTTTGAGCGAAGATTTTCAGGATGCGACGCCTGTTAGGCTAACGGCAGCAAAGGAATTACCGATTCCAGAGTCTGCGCCCTGGCAACCACTTGCGATCAACCATGCTGCAGGATGCAGACCTGGGACAGATCTGCCTACGTATTTCGACCTGTCCCAGGTCGAACTCCTTCGACGCCTCAACATCGTTTATTCGAGCTGATGCTGCCGCACGACGTGCTGGGGCTTCC
>JBDNFT010000865.1:0-5243 GCA_041689695.1 Planctomycetaceae bacterium
TAACCCTTAACCCGTTAACCCTAATGCTAATACGGATTCATGTTATTATATCAGTACCGAGCGAGGCGAGCAGTTTGGCGGAGTCTGCATCGGCAGAGGAGTGGTCGTCGTTGCGCTCAAGACTCGTGTAGACGATCGCCTCCTAGAAAACAAAAAGGGAGGCATCGCTGGTCAGCGTGGGAAGAGTTAGGGGTTAACTCTCTTTCCATTCCTCGGGTCAGCCCGTCCCTTACGCAAACACGCCCTGTCTGTTGGTGTTTCCTCTTTTCTTTTGTATGCACTGTCGCGAAAATATTGGATTCACTGATCTTCTTGCCCTGAATTTTCTTGCCTTCAACTGCGTTTAGCTGACTTGATGACGGCACTCATCGCCAAACCGCTGTATCCTTCTGCGATCCGGGTAGAGACGAAAAAACGGAGGAAAAAAATAAGAGGCGATTGTTTTATTTTTCTGCCTCCGTTTTTCTGTCTTTCAAATTTATCTTCGGATGGGTTCTTCGTCAGGCCCACAGAGCATAGAAAGTGGTAGAGTCAGACAAATAAAGACTCCAAATCGCAAATCAAAAATCGCAAATCAAAAATTCTCCCCCAATGTTCGAAGCCAAACCATTCCAAGGCACACCTGAAGAACTTTCCACGTTCGTCATCGACACATGGAAATCGACATACGCCGGCACAATGTCAGTTCCGCATTGGAGCGGTGACTATTTTCGCTGGCAATTGCGACTCGACGAACCAGACTCGGAACGTCGCATGGTCTGTGTCTATGATGGCGAACAACTCGCCGGGACAATGCTGTATTTCCCGATGAAGTTTCAATACTGCGGCGAGGTCTTTGATGCGGCTCAAGCCAGTTGGCTCAGCGTTCCCGTTGCCTATCGCGGCAAAGGCATCGCAAACATTCTCAGCGAAGGAACTCGCGAAATCCTGCGTGAGCAAAAATTAAAGTTCAAACTCGGCTTTGGTTATTTTGGATCCCACAAATCGCTCGGGCTGAAGTTCTGGAAAAAGGCCCAGGGCAAATCGGTTTCATTTGGGAAGCGAGTCGGCTTCTGGGCTCGCGTGCTGGAACCAGCGAAAGCGGCGGCCTGGAATGTGAACACATGGGAAGGACGACTCACAGCAATTTCCAGCCCTTTCCTGAAACTGCCCAAGCCCCAGCAACCGCCTGGAATCCTCATCCGACCCGTTCAGGTCGCCGACGTGCCACGCTGTGTGGAGCTGGCTGAACTTGCGATGCAACACTGCGACTTGCGATTGATTTGGGACGAAGCACATCTTTCGCGGCAGTTGGGTCTGAAAGGATTTAGTCACGCCCTGGTAGCGGAAGAACGTGGCGAAGTCAGGGGTTGTATCGGTTATCACGTCCTGCCTGTCTGCGGGAAAACTTTGGAAAACGTTGGCGTGATCGATCTTATGTTCATGTCGGAATTATCAGCGGCGGCCCGCAAGGAATTGCTGAATACGGCACTTCGGCAGTTGCGAGATCTGGGATCTGTTGTAGCATTGAAGCTCAGGACCGGTGATTACCCGAGAGGAACTTTTCTTCGCTGGGGTTGGTTTTGTAAGCCACCGGATTCTCAGGTGTTAATCACGTGGGCGAACGAGGCGCGGCAGCTCCCACCCGTTCAACGGCTTCATGTACTCTGGCGATAAGGTCAATGGCACGGCGAAAGAATCAGCTCGAATGGCGTTAGACCTGTCCAAAGCAAATGCCTCGCAAAAGCCAGCGATTCAGGCCGCAAGGGAAGCTGATGCATGGTCCTGCGTCAATGTTCAACCGCGCTGCAGAAGCCAGTTGAACGCCGGGGAACGTGTTCGCCTGGAACGGTTTGCCTTTGAACACGCAACGGCCGCTGAGTCGTATGATATTGTGATATCAAACGGCTCATACCTCGAAACTCCCTGTAAGAACGGGGTGATCAGCGTTTTGCCGCAGGGACGATTCTGGCACGCTTCCGGTTCATTGATGGCACCAGACGAATTCAAACCAGAAATGGTGCGATGGCTCAAGCGAGTCTGCGAAAGTCAGAAAAAAACGCTGGCGGTTTATTCCGTCGGAGCTGATGAAGCGCCGTTATTTGTTGATGCGGGATTTGAAGTGTCGAAGTTCGGTGAAGAACCAATTCTGGATCTTGGCGGGATTGCGTGGCGTGGTAAAGAATTTGAATGGGTTCGCCGACAAACAAATTTCTGCCTTCGCGCAGGATTGGAAGTTGTCGAGGTCGCGGCCGAAGCCGAACGCCGCGCTGTGAGTGATGAACTGATCGAAATCATGCACGAAGATCTGAAGCTACGGACGTATCCGAAGCCACTTCGTCTGCTGGAAGGCCAGTTCGATCCGTTGTTACTCTTTCGACGACGATTATTTGTCGCTCGCTCGCAAACCACCGGACGCATCCAGGGTTTCCTGGCCTGCAGCCCGATGCTCAATGGCAAAGCATGGGCGTTTGAAACGTATCGCAAACGCCAGGACGCTCCACGCGGCACAACACCGTTTCTGTTTCGTGATGTGATTGACCGCCTACAGGCAGAGGGCGTAAGAAATGTCTCGCTGTGCCTTGTGCCAGGTCGCGGCCTGCAGATCAACGCCAAACCGCCTTCCAGCAAAATGGCCAGTTTTGCGATGTCGCTGTGGTACAAACGGCTGAATTTTCTATTCAACACCAAGGGGCAGGACTTTTTCAAAAGTCGCTTTCGCCCGCGTTACGTCCATCGCTACATCTGTGTGACGCCAAAAACGACCGTCCGTTCCATGGTGTCGTTTCTTGTAGCCACCGGCGGTATCAAACCGCATGTTGGCAATCTTGTCAGAAACTTGTGGAAGTAGTTTTTCAGTCGGCGAGCGGTGTGGCGTCAGCCCACCGGTATTCGATTTAGAAAGTAGCAGGCACTTTCCAAGTGCCGAAGCCTTTGAAAACACGCGCATCGGCGGACGGCACACGGAGTGTGCCTGCTACTTTGTTGTTAATACGATTGCCATTGGGCGTCAGCCCACCGGTACAATGCAATTCATTACTTTCATGTACCAGTAGCCAATCGCAACGTACCGGCAGGCTGACGCATGCCGCTCGCCGTATCCAATCACAAAGTCACCACAGCCCCAGCTTCAATGCTGGCGGCTTCGGCCCAGCACAGTTGCAGTGCGGCAAGAGCCGTTTCACTGGAAAGTGGCCCCGACGACTGCTTGCCCGTGATCGCGTTGACAGCCAACTGAAGTTCGTCCGTGAATGCGCCGCACCATTTGCCGCTGCCGCCGAGGTCCGGATGAGTCATCTTGCCATCGTTTGTGATCACGCTCAACGGACGACTGACAGTCCATTCGCCAGCCAGCGTGCCGGCGTCAAACAGGACCGTGGCGTTTTCGAAGTACAACTCAAACCCATGAGCAAACTGCAATCCCTTCGCCGCAATTCCTCCACTGACACAAGAGACTGCCGGGCCGTCACTATACAGATAAGATGTGTGAACATGATTCACAAACCCGTCCTGCAACAGGCCGCGTGAGAAAACTCCGTCCGGTCGGCCAAAGGCATGGGCGATGAAATGATTGTCGTGGATGTGCAGATCGATGCCCCAGCCGCCGAGTTTCCGAAAGTCAGACATACCGTTTGACCAATCCGGCGGACTGATGACACGTGTAAAATGAGCGGCTTTGATTTTTCCGAAACGGCCATCCTGAATAGCTTCGGCCGCAAAACGAAATTCCGGGAAGAAGGGAAGCACATGCCCGACCAGCAGAGGCACGTTGGCCGCTAGAGCCGCCTTGACCATTTGTTCGGCCTGAGACAAGTCAACGGAGATCGGTTTTTCGACCAGCGTTGGCTTACCGGCTTTCAGCGAATCCATCACGACATTGAAATGTTTGTCAGTGGGAAGGCAAACATCGATGAGATCAATCTCCGGGTCCGCCAGAAGTTCATGGTAGTCCGCGCAGCACTTCAATTCAGAAACATCGACCTGGCCTCCAGGAGGCCCGAAGTTTCCCTGGATCGAGGTCCAATCGCCGGCAAGTTTTTTGGGATCGCGAGTCGAGATCGCCGTCACCTTCGCGCCGACAAGATCTCGAGCGCCTTCGAAATGGGTGTATCCCATGAACCCAATGCCGATAATTCCAATTCGGACCACGTCTATTTCTCCGCAATGTTGAGGCGTAATTTTGATTTTGTTATTTTTTGGGGGTGGCCGGGGTTGGAAGGCGTTAGCCTGAAACCCCTGTGCTTCGTGCGCCTGACGCAATGCAGGTTAGCTTAATCGCACAAGCGAAAGAAACAACCCCGGCGAGCGGAGCCTGATCCAACGCCGCCACGCGGTGTCTCAACGAACTCGCCACACCATACCTCCCACGACCTAATCGGAGGACTCACGTCCTGCCGCTCGCCGGTGCTAAATCCACCCCGGCCCGGTCTCACGCCCAAAAACGTTGGAAAACACTCCCCAAAACACAACTGCCACACTGGCAGATCACCACAAGAACCTGTGGTGCCTGATTTTTAAGCACATTCGTTAGGCTGCGACTCTGCCTGTTTTTCAGGCAGCAGTGATTTTGCGGATTTTAGTGTTGGCAACGGTCGTGTGGAGTGTTATCGTTATGACGTCGCAGTCAATTTGATGTCAGGCAACTCCTGCCGGTCGGCAACAGGGGGGCGGCAAGGCGGGGGCCATCGGACCACGATGTGGTCAGCCCAGACGGATCAAGGAAGACCCAAGACAAGGCGCAGGGAGAGAGAAACATGTTGGTACTGTCACGAAAGACAAGCGAGCGAATTTTGATTGGTGATGACGTCGCGATCACGATTGTGCGGATCGGTCCAAATTCCGTTCGCATCGGAATTGAAGCTCCCAAGACAATGAACATCGTTCGTGAGGAGTTGTGCGATTTCAGCAGCCGCAAGCAGACCATGCAGGATATCGCCATTCCTTTAAATTGAAGATCGCAAACTTCAGCACCGTCAAGGTGCGACGCATATTGAAAAACTCATGCCGGGATTCGTCCCGGCATTTTTTATGCGCGGCGGGGCGTTTCCCAGCGTGCAGGCTGTCTGTTTCATCATAACCCGAAGCGTCAGTGAGGGATTTGTTGGCAGGCCACGGAAATGCAACAACGCGATCCCTCACTGACGTGTCGGGTTATGAATACACATTAAATCGACAGCCCCCTTGGCAAGGGGGAGAAGGTGGCCGGAGGCCGGATGAGGGTTGGCTGGTTTGTTATCAAACGAAGTTGAAGAACAAATGTTAAA
>JBDNFT010000866.1:0-10199 GCA_041689695.1 Planctomycetaceae bacterium
GCTGGCATCGCGATGTTGAATTTGATCCGCACGGAGAATCCGTATCCGCGTCTGGAACAAGCTGGAAAGAAACTCGCGGACGGAATCCGAGGGGCTGCAAAGGCAGCCAATGTGGAAATTGTAATGAATCGCGTCGGCAGCATGCTCACCGCCTTTTTGACATCGAAAACTGTGACCGATCTGACGTCTGCCACCGCATCCGACACTGCAAAATTCGCCCGCTACTTCCACGGAATGCTTAACCGCGGGGTCTATCTGCCATGCAGTCAGTTTGAAGTGATGTTCGTTTCTGCTGTTCATACGGACGCACACATCGATCAGACGATCGCTGCGGCTGCTGCAAGCTTTGCCGAATGTGCCAAATAGTCTGATTGTGACAAAAACAATCACAAGGCAAAAACAAGAAAAACTGTTGCCATTTTTTAACATCATTGCACAGAAGTGACCATCCATAACGATCGATCTGTCTCCAATGGAATTCCAGCATTATCAATGAATGCAGCACAACTGCATAACCTAAGATTGCATTGAATCGAGCTCTTTCGCTGAGAGTCGATTCCCCTCTTATAGCCACCATTGAGTCTGCTCGAAACTATTGTGCAATGAATGCAACCTCAGTTTTAGAACAATCCGTCGAAGTACGCTCCACGATAAATCGACGACCTGACGATGACGCTGCGTTCTCGTCACTCGTTGCTCAACACACGATGGAGCTTCCTGGCACGGAATGGCTGACGCGACTGCAACTGAATACAGTCCGAGAAAACGTACGCTGTCTATCGCCATCATTACGATTCTGGAAGCGAACATTCGATATCGCAGCCGCACTTTTCCTTTTGATCGCTACTTCACCTTTGACGATTACGGCAGCGATCGTTGTGAAGCTGACGTCACCAGGAAGCATTATCTATTCTCAGACTCGCGTTGGCCTCAATTTGCGAAAAAAAAAGAAGAACGATCGACGTTCCGAGACGATGGAGCTGGCTTCAGAAACTGACCGTCGTCAGTCAGGCCGCGATCGTCGTGAACTCAGTAACTTTGGCCAGCCATTCACGATCTATAAATTTCGCACGATGCGGAACGACGCCGAACAGAACGGCGCTCAGTTTGCTCAAGAGGGTGATCCGCGAATTACTCCGATCGGCCGACTGCTGCGACGCACGCGAATCGATGAACTGCCACAGCTTTGGAACATCCTGCAAGGCGACATGTCATTGATCGGACCACGTCCTGAGCGCCCGGAGTTCATGATGAAGCTGCAGGATCAGATTCCGAATTTCATCGACCGGCTGGGCTTGAAACCCGGGCTCACTGGGATCGCACAGGTTGTCAACGGTTACGACAACGAACTGGAAGGCTTCCGCCGCAAAGTCTCTTACGACCTGCTGTACCTGCAAAACTGCTGTGTCTGGAATGATATCAAAATCCTGTTTCGCACCATTCGCGTCGTCATCACAGGTGAAGGCGCGCTGTAAGTCCTCGCCATTTTCGGCTTGGCAAAACGATCCTGGCAAAACAAAATCAGCCCGCAGAGAACTGCGGGCTGTTTCATTTGTCAGATTGCTGTTTCGGCTGATGATCAATCATGCCTGATACACCAGATTATGGTGATGCCAGCTGAGCTTTCAGATCCTTCACATCGTTGTTGGTCTTGATCGTGTAGACCAGTGCTGTGACAGCAGTACCAACCATTGCCAACGTGACAACGTCGATCAATCCGAAGCCAGAGCTTGGCGGTGCACAGGTGTTGCATGGATTGCCGTATTCGTCGCAAGCCTGTCCGCGGACAATGTTTTCGTCGCCAGCGAAGACCAGACTTTCCACTGCACCGTCTGGTGCTGTGCCATTTTTCCAAAGTCGAATCGAAGTCGTCGCTGTTCCGATTGACAGATCATGCGCACCACCACGGACTCCAGTGATTGCAAAATCACCATTTTCCCCTGTCATCGCCTTTGCGACAGTCGTCCCTTGATATCGAAGTTCGATCGCCGCATTTTCTACCACGCGGCCTTCAGATGTGTAAATCTGACCGTGTAGAGTTCCATCACCTGTCAGCTCCACATCGCGAGCAACCTGTGAACGGCTTCCTTCGAATGCAGACGCCGTGCTGGACAGGAGAATCCCAAAGCACACAGCGATGCTGGCGGCCTTGACTAGAATCGTGTGCTTTCGCATCTTATTTGATACCTTCTGATATATCCTCGAAGGAGCAACCGCCAGCCCTGACGATTGCGACAAATCCTTACCACTGTTTTCATCGGCACCACCCGAAATACCGCTACACTTTATCTGCAGAAAATATTCGGAATAACCGGATCGCCTCATGCAGCAGATTCTGCCGATTCAGTCACCATCTTGATCATTCGCAGCAACTCGCCGACAGACCAGGCTTGAAACGGACAACCTGCTGGTTGATGCGGCCAGTCGCCGTCCGCAATTTCCGAAACGTGCCCCAATCCGGCGAGCTGCAAATGATCCAGCAGCGGCTGCACAAAATCAGAACGTGCAGACTGGCGATTGGCAAAAGTATTGCCGCGGACTCGAAGCCATGCCTCCACAAATGGCCCTTTGAGCCAGGGCCAGACTGTCCCTTGATGATACGCGCCATCTCGTTTTCTGACGTCGCCCGAGTATGTGCCACAGTAGCTGGGATCTTGAGGATCAAGAGATCGCAATCCCATTGGTGTCAGCAATCTATCCTCCACGATTTGAACAACCAGTTGAGACTTAACCGGCGACAACAGATTCAAGGGCAGGCCTCCCACTGCAAAAATCTGATTCGGCCGCACGGAATCGTCGTTGACACCGGGTTCATGATTCCGATCGACAACGTCGAACAGACACCGCTTCGCCGAGTTCCAAAAACGATCATGAAACGATTCGCGAGCACGCAGAAATAGTTTGTCCCAACCGGAATTCATGCGGCTGCCGATCCAAAGTGCGTTGAGCCACAATGCCTGAATTTCCACCGGCTTGCCAATGCGCGGCGTGACAACCCAATCGCCACACTTGGCATCCATCCATGTCAATTGGACGCCCTGTTCACCCGCCCGCAGCAGACCATCATCATCGACCCGAATCCCGAATCGCGTTCCCTGCGCATATCCCAGCAGAATTTGATTCACGGCGATCTGAAACATTTTTCTATCCGCTTCAAAGCGTGGATGCGCGGCAATCCTTGACGCATGAAGGTAGTCGTGTACGGCGATGACATACCATAGAGACGCATCAACAGAGTTGTATTCCGGCACATCACCCTGATCAGGAAAACGATTGGGCAACATGCCTTCTGAAACAAGCTGTGACCATTCCGTCAGAATTCTACCGGCTTCCTCGATCTGCCCGGTCGCCAGACATAAACCACGCAGAGCGATGAACGTATCACGCCCCCAATCGGTAAACCAGGGATACCCTGCGACAATCGTTCTGCCACTGCCGCGCAGAACAAGATAGTCCGCCGCCGCACGATGCAGTCGCGTGGCGAATCCGTGGCGGCGAGTTCGTTCAGCCTCCGCAAGTCGATCCACCAATTGATCAATTGTCTCGCCCGGAGATTGCCGGATACTCCAGGAACCATCGTCCGTCAGAATCAAAAATGCAGGAGCCGCGCTCAACTGAAATCGCAGTTCTCCCGGCGACGCAAGGTCTTCCGTGGCATCTAAACCGCGTGCGGCCTCTTCGGAATAAAAGAACTGCCGATACCAGTCAGGCGAAGAAGTGTAATTCCCGTTTGTGAATGCTCTGATCGTTGAGACATATTCGTGTGGCCGCCATTCGATTTGACCTTCCTTAACTACAGCGCCGAAGCGAAACACGGAACTCTCAGACGATAACGAATGATAATCTCTCCCGCTGATCAGCGGTCGAACCACCAACTCCACGTTTGTGAATTGTTGGTCTTCGGCAGACTTCTTGATTTGCCACTTCAAAACTGTCCCGGAGTATCCTCGCGGGACAAACAATTCAAACTCAATGACCAATCCATCAGGAAGTTGATACACCCACGTTGGCCACGGCTCTTCGGTAAATGACTGCAGGAATTCGTAACCGTGCGGATAGGTCACATCAGGAACATACTTCTGCGTCGAAATTTGAAACGACGCATCTCCGGACACGACGGTCGCTTCGAATCCTTTGACATACACTTTTCGATTTGTCGGCGGAGTTGCCGATGTCAGCAGGATCGCATGATAGCGGCGCGTCCGCCAACCACCGACTGTGCCCGCTGCGTATCCCCCCAGACCATCCGCTTCAAGCCATTCCGCACTCAGATCAAAATTCGATGAAATTGGGTCGTTCATGTTGGATACCTCTTTTCAACTGTCAATGCCCCACAAGCAGCAGACGGCAACACCGACACAGCCTACTCGCCGATATTCAGTCAAGCTCATCGCTCTCGCGTTCCAGATAAGATTTTCCCAATAGCCGCGTCACCAGAGCTGTCCATCCGGTTTGATGACTGGCCCCTAGCCCGCGTCCGGTATCTCCGTGAAAATATTCATGAAACAGCGTAAGATCTCGCCAGTGTGGGTCATCAGCATATCGAGCTTCATCGCCGTGACACGGACGACGTCCGGACGCATCCGGCAAAAACAGCAGCGACAGGCGATGACTCAGTTCATCGGCGACTTGCTGCAGATTCATCATCTGCCCAGACCCAACCGGACACTCGACTTGAAACGTATCCCCATAGAAGAAGTGATAACGTTCCAGGGACTCGATCAACAGATAATTCACAGGAAACCAGATCGGCCCGCGCCAATTCGAATTGCCACCAAATAATCCGCTGGTTGATTCCCCCGGAACATACTCCACTCGATGCTCGTCGCTGCCCACCCAAAACGAGTATGGATGAGCTTCGTGAACTTTTGACAAAGCCCGAATACCATAAGGCGACAGGAATTCAGATTCATCCAGCAGGTACTTCAGCACTTGCTGTAGCCGTTCTTTGGACGGAATCGCCAGCAGTCGATGAACCTGCCGGTGCCCGCCATGTGAGGAACTTTCCACACAAGAAATCTGTTTCGATAAATCCGGCCGATGATGCAGAAACCATTCCATGCGTTTTCGAAATCCGGGTAACTGCTGCATTAATTCTTCATCCAGGACTTCCACAGCAAACAGTGGAATAATGCCCACAATTGACCGGATGCGCAAGCGATGAGCAGTGCCTTCCACCCTCAGTTGATCATAGTAGAACCCATCCTGATCATCCCAAAGTCCTGTGCCGCCCAGACAGTTCATCGCGTCCGCGATGGCAATGAAATGCTCAAAAAACTTTGACGCAATATCTTCATACGCCGAATCTTCGCGAGCCAGCTCCAGAGAAATCGACAGCATCGTTGCACAATAGAATGCCATCCATGCCGTGCCATCGGCCTGTTCCAGATAGCCACCCGTCGGAAGCGGTTTCGATCGATCAAAGACACCGACATTATCCAGCCCAAGAAAGCCGCCGGAGAACAAGTGTTGACCATTCACATCTTTGCGATTCACCCACCACGTAAAATTGATCAGCAACTTTTGGAACGCGCGCACCAGGAATCCACGATCACGGTCACCACGTTGCCCGGTCATTTTGTAGACTCGCCAACAGGCCCACGCATGCACCGGAGGATTTACATCTGAAAACGCAAATTCGTACGCGGGAATTTGTCCATTCGGATGCATGTACCATTCGCGGAGCAACAGCAAAAGCTGCAACTTGGCAAAATCAGGATCCACCATCGCCATCGGAATCATATGAAATGCCAGATCCCAGGCGGCATACCATGGATACTCCCATTTGTCCGGCATCGAAATAATGTCACGGTTAAACAAATGTGTCCATTCGCTGTTCCTTCCGCTGAGTCGAGAGTCAGGTGGCTTCGGCATGTCAGGATCGCCATTCAGCCAATGCCGGATGTCATAGTGATAGAACTGCTTGCTGAACATCAGCCCCGCCAATGCTTGTCGAGCGACTCGACATTCTTCGGCAGTGGACCGCTGCGGCAAAGTGTTCGCGTAAAAGTCCTCTGCCTCTGCTATTCGATTCCGGAATACCTCATCGAACTCCGGCCCAAACACAGACTGCAGATTTTGGACTTCGCTGGTCAGCCTCAACTTCAGCGTGATTTCACCACCCGGCGGTATCGACGCCACGACATATTGCGCCGCCTTTGTTCCGCGTTTCAAGTTACCCACTGAACGGTTTTGGCCTGATATCACAAAGCCGTGAAAGGCATCCTTCGTCAGTGAGTCCTGTTGTGGCAAATCATGTTGCGTTGCGTCAGTTTTTGGCGATCCAAACAACAGCTCAAAGTTGGTTTCGTTTTCTGTGATCAGTGCGACCGGATCGGTGATTCCCGTCCGCGAACCGCAGCACGACCGATCGACGTGCAACTGAAATCTTCCAAGCGTTGGATGCTCCGCCAGAAACGATCCATCATCCTGCCGCGTGATCGATGGCTTCAGCTCACATCCTTCATGAGTGCATCCCCATGACCAGGTATTGCGAAACCATAGCGTCGGCAGCACATGAATCGTGGATTCCGTACGGCCGCGATTCGCGATGGTAATGCGAATCAGGATGTCATCTGCCGTTGCTTTGGCGTATTCCGCACAGACGTCAAAGTAGCCACTTTGATCGAAGACGCCCGTATCCGCCAACTCGAACTCTCCCTCGTGGCGGCTGCGGCGTCGGTTTTCCTTAACGAGCTGCGCATAAGGAAATGCAGCCTGCGGATACTTATACAGTGACTTCATGTAAGAATGTGTGGGCGTGGAATCCAGATAGTAATAGCATTCCTTGACGTCTTCACCGTGATTTCCTTCCGGCCCGGTAAGTCCAAACAGTCGCTCCTTGAGAATGTGATCCTGGCCATTCCACAATGCCAAGGCGAAGCAGAGTCGGCATTCTCGATCAGTGATTCCCAATAGTCCATCTTCGCCCCACCGATACGCACGACTGCGAGCGTGATCGTGTGGAAAATAATCCCAGCATTCACCGGTCGCCGAATAGTCTTCACGTACGGTGCCCCATTGCCGTTCCGCCAGATACGGCCCCCAACGTTGCCAGTTCGCACTGCGTTCGTAAGATTGTTTCAGCCGACGCTCTTCTGCCAGCATAGAGATTATCTCAGTGTCAGATACGGTTTGATTGCAACAACACACTGCCGGAGAGTATGAAGATATTCTATCTCTGTCATCCTACATCGTCCGGTTACGAAAGTCGCTCACGTGCAACACGTTTTATTTTTTGATATCGATGGCACCATGCTCAGCACTGGAGGAGCGGGTCAGTATGCGATGGAAATGGCCCTCGTCGAAGACTTCCGCATCCAGTTTCCGTTCGAAGGCGTCCTGACTGCCGGCCGGACTGACCGTGGAATCGCCGACGAAATCTTCAGCCGATACGAACTTGAAGATACGCCCACGCAGCGTGAACGTTTCATGCGCAGCTACCTGGAACGCCTTCCGAGCGCGCTCGAAACGCTACCCGGCTCGATGCTGCCTGGTGTTCAGGAACTTCTGACTCAACTGCAATGCGATTCCAATGTTCATCTTAGCCTGCTCACCGGAAACTATGTCGAAGGAGCATGGATCAAACTGCGGCACTTCGGGATAGATCACTTTTTTGAATCCGGTGGTTTTGGAGATCATCATGCTCTGCGAGACGACGTTGCACGCATCGCAGTTGAAAATGTCAGAGGACATCTGAATCATCCGGTTCCCGACGGAATGGCCTGCGTTATTGGTGACACGCCCGCCGATATCACTTGCGCGCGAGCCATCAATGCGCGAGCTGTCGCTGTGGCCACAGGCACATATTCATTCGCCGAACTTCAGCCGCATAATCCTGATCATCTGTTTTCTGATCTGAGCGATACGGCAACTGTCATTCGTAGCTTGTTGCAGGCGTGAAGGAATAGTTCCAATGACAGAATCTGGTTCTTCCGCAGTTCTGCACCCGAATCTGCTCTGGCGCATGCTGCATTGGCCATGTTGGTTGTTGACTCATATCTGGCTGCGAATCAGCGGCTCGGGGCTAGAGAATATCGACCACACAAAAGGTGGACTACTGCTGATCAACCATCAGAGTTTTCTCGATCCCCTACTGGCCGCCGTGTTGCTCACTCGTCCAGTTTCGTATCTGGCTCGTGACAGTCTTTTCAAAGTTCCGATCCTTGGCTGGGTGCTGCGCCACACGTACGTGATGCCCATCAGTCGCGAAGCCGCACGTGGCGGAAGTATCCGACTGGCCGTGGAACGCATGGAGCAAGGCTATCTCGTGGGAGTTTTTCCAGAAGGCACTCGATCGTCAGGTGCTGAAGTCAAAACCTTTCGACCCGGATTTCTGGCGATGGTGCGGCGCACAAATCGACCGGTCTATCCCGTCGGCCTGTCAGGTTCCGACAAAGCCATGCCAAAAGGCGCATGGTTCATTCGTCCGCAGCGCATTCATATCGTCTATGGCAAGCCGTTGACACCGCAGGAACTGGCACGCCTTGAATCCGGCGAAGATGCGGCTTTTTGTGAACTCGCCCATCAGCGAGTTTCCGAATGTGCCGCAGCCGCACGTGCGAAGATTTCTGAGCAAACTCAATCAGGGAACTGACTTCCCCCGCTCGCCGGGAACCGGCGAGCCGCGAGCCGTAGTCTCCGGATTTTACGATTCTATTGATCCAAATTGTTTTCAGGAAAACAATACTTCGATCGTTTGCTGTGCAATGCGATTCAGGCCAGGGGGACGTGCGTTTTATAACAATGCCCCGCTTAATGACTGGGGTTGGAAGCAGCAAAGTTACATTTACCCCGTGGCAGACAGTGGCGTCGCGTTGGGCTGACAGACCATGATCTTTAAGGCCGGTTGACAACAATATTCAATGGACATTGCCCTGAAAGGGCAAAGCATTTTGTGCGATGCCCTGACAGGGCGTATGGTTTTTGTTGAATCTCGAACCCAAGGCGTTGCCTTCGGCTGACATGCCATGGCCTTTCAGGCCGGAACACAAACAACGTTGGCACTTCCGCCGGGAAACATTGCGCTGACCTCTCTCGGCAACGGGTTAAACAGTTTTTCATTGATTCATCCAGAACGGAATACCGGCTATCCCATCAGTGAAGCGGGGCATTGATTAGAAACACAAATCGCATCGACGTAAGAGGCGAGCGACAATGAATGATAAAACCTCAAATAATAAATCACACGTCCCGAGGGCCGACAGAGCAACTGCCGGTGGCTCGCGCCGTCAATCTACCACCGACGATTTCGTTGTCGTGACAATGCGCAAACCCTGGCCGGTCCAGAGATTCGAAACATCGCGTTCAGACCACAGTTCCACGTACTTCTGAGATGGATCGCCAATGACATAAATCTGCTTGACTCGCCCAAAGAGAACCGTGGAATGCGCGATACCCGGTATCCATCCGGAGTCTTCGCGGTAATCCGGGAAAAGTCGATCGACATCGTCCGTGAGCCGACAACACAACAGCACGGGAAACTCTTCTGTGGCAGCATCAAGATCAGCGACGTTGCCTTCAAAGAATTCGACTCCAAATCCTGTTCCACGAAGTCGAATCGCCAATCCGTGATACAGGCCCAGCCATGTTGTGCCTTCGCCCGTCAGACACAATTGAGCCATTTCCTTTTCAGACGATTCTATTCCCAGTGAATGCAGAATTGTCGCCGCTGACGCTGCAGAACACGTGAACGGGGTCGTCTGCCGACAGACTCGAAACGGCATTTCTGCGGTGGGCTCGATCCACTCGTTGCTGCACTCCGGTGGCTTGCGCGGAATAACGTAAATCTCCGACCAGACCGTGGCAGCAATCAATAGCAACTGAATCGGAAGTCGCCGAGGAATCGAATGCGACTCCATGCGTTGCCACAACACTGCGGCAAGAATCCCCAACAGCACCGGGAACCAGTTGGCCAGGATCACCACGGACGGCAGCGGTATCCATTTGACGATCCACAACTGGCCCCAGACGAATCGAATATACACGCCAATCAGCAGCACAATCGCCGCTGCTGCCGCATCCAGCACTCTGGGAGAAGCATAGACGCACAGTCGTCGGACACCCAGAAAACTGCCGATCGATAACAGCGTCATCAAGGCCATCGCCAAACGAAGATCGGTCATTCAGATTTGCCTTTCCATCCTGTAGTTCCTCGGAACAAGTCCTCATCGCATTCGTCACTCGGAGAGTGACGGCTA
>JBDNFT010000867.1:0-9303 GCA_041689695.1 Planctomycetaceae bacterium
ACGTGACGGCGGAGGCATTCAATCAGGATCTGCAGAACGCGACCGGATATTTTCTGCTCGCCCGCCGCCTGCGAGATCATGTCGTCAGCCGAAGTGCGGCGGGATCGATCGTGATGATCGGGTCGATGTATGGCGTGGTCGGTTCATATCCCGATGCTTACGATGGCATCTGTGCCGCCAGTCCGGTGCAGTATCATACGCTGAAGGGCGGCATCGTCCACATGACGCGGCATCTGGCTGTCTATTGGGCGAAAGACAACGTCCGCGTGAATTGCCTCAGTCCCGGCCCGTTTCCATCGGAAAAAGCCCCGTCGCAAATGGTTGAGCGTCTGAAGTTGAAGAGTCCGACCGGTCGCATGGGAGAGCCGCACGAATTGAAGGGACCTTTGCTGATGCTGGTCAGCGATGCGGGAAGTTATGTGACTGGTCAGAATTTGCTCGTCGATGGAGGCTGGACGGCATGGTGAACGTGGCTCCGCCGGAGCTGCGCCCTTTCAGACAATTACACTCCGCGCGGTCAGGAGCGAGAGGACTGGCGAGCGGCATGCGTCAGCTTGCCGGTACAAGAACGAGATACCGGAGGGCTCACGCCACTCCGCTCGCCAGTCTCATTTCTTCCCGCGCGAAGTATATTGGTCCACAAATACGAATCAGGAGATTTGACATGAATGTAGTTGTGCGAATTGTTTCGATTGTTGTGACTTTGCTTCCGAGTCTGTGCTGCTATGCCCAGGAGGCGACCCAAATCATGCTTGATTCCGCAACGCGTGAGAAGTGCCTGAATGTCCTGCGTGCCGGTTTGCGGGGCGAGGAATTCTGGCCGTCCATGCACGCTGCAGAGGGCCTGACTTTGGGAGGACACGGCCTGGAGGTCATCGATTACTTGACCCCGAAACTGAAGACGGAAACTGACGACCAGCATCTGTGCGGTCTTGCTCGCGAAATTGTACGAGCCGGTGATCGTTCAGTTGTCCCTGTGATGCTCAATATCCTCGAGGGCGACAACAACTACGGGCACGTGCATGCGGCGGAGAGCCTATTCAAGGTATTCGAGACAGGTGATGGCAAATCCATGCGACGGGCGCACGCGCAGAGTGACAACCTCAAGTTGAAACTCATGGCAGCCGGAGCACTGGTGCGAAGCGGAGAAACTGCAGCGCTGCAAACCGTGCGGGATTTGCTTGCTGACGGTGATCCCCAGAACTACACCATCGCGGCATGGGTGTTGGGTCAGATCGGCGACAGCAGTGACATCCCGCGCCTCAAGGCACAACTGCCCCGTTGTCCAGATGCCGCGACTCGTGCGAACTTCGAACACGCACTTGCGATTCTGGGTGATCCTGACGGACTCCAGGCATTGGAAAGGAACTTGACCAGCAGCGACAATATGATTCGAACGTATGCCGCGACATTCGCGGGAGACGCGCGAGCGACATTTGCAAGCGATCGCTTGAAGGCGATGCTGGAAGATCCGTTTGAAGATGCACGGATTCGTGCAGCTCAGTCACTTCTTGTGCTGGCCGGACCGACAGTGCTCCCTTTTCAGATTCAAGCCAACGCCGTGTTCAAGGAACTCAACGCTCATTATTGCTGGTTCCATCCTCGCGTGGCGGCGTTGCCCGGTCACGGCAACGATGGCCAGCCAGCGGTCGTCATGACAATTCAAAAGCATCTTGGAGTCAGTGACCATTACTCCGGCCTGTACTTTCTGCGAACCAACGATCTAGGCCAGACATGGACGGGTCCGACCGAGATCCCGGAGCTGGCCTCGCGACCGGGCGAAAACAACGAAACAATCGCCGCCTGCGACGTCACACCGGGCTGGTTAACGCACAGCGAAAAACTTCTCGCCATCGGCGTCAAACTGCGTTACGGCCCGAAGGGAGAACAACTTGTTGATCAGCCACGGTCACACGAATGCGCTTACGCAACCTACGACCCCAAGTCCGACAAGTGGACCGCATGGAAAATGCTGGCAATGCCCGAGACCGATGGCAAGTTTTTCCTCGTCACGCCTGGTTGTGTGCAGTGGCTGGAGCAGGCCGACGGAACATTGTTGATTCCGGTCTACTTTCAGGGCTCCAACGGAGGCGACTATACCGTCACAATTCTACACTGTTCATTCGACGGACAGGAACTCAAGTACCTCAAGCACGGTGACGAACTGACCACGCCTGGTGGACGAGGTTTTTACGAGCCGTCCCTAACGCGATTTCAAGACAAGTACTATCTCACTCTGCGACATGACACAGCCGCATTTGTGACGACCAGCGCTGATGGACTGCACTTCGAGCCGGTCCGGAAATGGACATTCGATGACGACCAGGATCTGGGGAGTTACAACACTCAGGCGCATTGGCTCAGTCACAGTGACGGACTATTTCTGACGTACACTCGACGCGGCGCGAATAATGACCACATCATGCGAAACCGCGCTCCGATCTTTATCGCTCAGGTCGATCCGGACAATCTGCAGGTGCTTCGCAGAACTGAGCAGATTCTGCTGCCGGAACGCGGTGTCATGCTTGGCAACTTCGGCGCGGCGGCCATTTCGAGCTACGAATCATGGGTCACGGATGCTGAGTACATCGTCAGCGACAAACCGCACCCCAAAGGAGCCGACGGCACCGTCTGGCTGGGACGAGTGATGTGGTCGAAACCAAATCAGGAAGTCATCCCTGGAGGTCGGCCGGGAGATGAGGTTAAGCGAAAGTGAAATCCAGGGTCTGCTCTGCGCGGTCAGAAATGATGCCTACAACAGCGGCTGTTCGCCTGTCCCTTCACACTACGCCGTGAAGAATTTTGACAAAGAAAACACGGGGGAAATGGGCGATTGGAGTGCGATTCAAGTCTGAAAGGCCGACACAGATTCGGTAGCCTTAGCACATTTGGCTGTGTCGGCCCTCCGGGCCTTCGGGTCTCTTCAGTCGAATTCCGGGGCCTCACGGCCCCGGCAGAGGCTGTGTCGGCCCATTCGGGCCTAAACGCAAAGTCCCTGCCTGTCGAAATTTTTCCGTTTACTTTGTGCCTTGAAGGAACACGATCACACCAATAGTCAACCAATCAAATTGCTCCATGAAATCCTTCACGGCGTGTCCCTCCTCCCCCGAGATCGGGGTTATTCGCCGGTTCTGACGCTATCAAAATGTTTAACGGCGTTGCCCTTCACCCTCCCCCCGTGCAAAATTTCTGATGATGGCGCATCGAATGCGGGGCGAGAGGCGACATTCGCAAGACCATCGATCGCCTCATGTCTCAGCGCGCCATGACTATCGGTGACCAGTCATCACACTCCAGAGTCTGCCGGGAACTGAGCGACAGTCCGTTACTTCGGTTGCGACGGATCAACCGTTGGCGGCATTGCCATGATCCATTCCCGAATCAACTCAACAGCCGTTGCATCGATCTGATTTGTGCCGATTGGCGGCATCTGGCCATGGCCGCGCCGCTGCATTCGATTCAGCAGCAATGAGCGTTCAGGAACCCCGGGAGCGATAAGTTTCGCGTCGGCAATCCCGAACGTGGTATGGACAGGACGGGCATCGAGCAATCGTATCTGATCTGGTTTGGCGTCGATCTCGGTCGAGAACTGAGCATTGCCACCACCAGCTTCCACGTGACAACTCGAACAGTTGGCGTCCAGGTACGCCGTCGCGCGTGTCTGCAAATCGACGGACGAATCAAACGGATCGCTGAGACGCAACAGCTCATTCGCAGGCTTTGACAATGGCTCCTTAAACAGTCCCAGTTCGGCCAGCATCTCCAACTGATTCATTTTCGAGTCGCCATAATCATGCACGCGGTTCATCTGCTTTTCCGTCAGTCCCAGCACATAATTGACGGCTCGTGAATGACACACCATGCATTCCGCACGACTGGGATAGTGCCACGTTTGCGTGCGTTTTCCGCCCGGCGCAGTGGGATCCATGATCTCAAACGCGACGTCCGCACCGGCAGCGTCCAGCAACTCCGCATCGGTTTGCTCGTCATTCCAGCGGTAGGTATATCCGACCCACTCCTTTTGCTGTCGGACCATAAGGCGAGTTTCAATCCAGCGATTTGTTTCCACATGTCCGGATTCGCGTTCCAGTGCAAAGCTCTTCACAAGCACCGACCCGTCGGGAAAATTCCAACCGCGGTTCGACGTGTAGCCAATCTGCTCTTCACCCGGCACGGCCAGCCAGCGCTGCTTGAAAGCTCCGTCAGACCAAAACTGCACGTTGACGGAATAGGGAATCACAGATGGAAGCAGTTTGTGATCCGGCACGGATGCAAACAATCCGGTCTCGCTGAGCTTCCTCGGGAAAACGGTTGGCTGCACGGGCGGGCTAAGCTCGATCCGATAAAAGCCACCGCCATGATCGATTACCAGCAGCTCGCCAGCCTTGTTCGTGGCAAAGCCTGTAATCTGAAGCGTTGTGTCCGCCAGCTCTCGATGGAATGTCACTTCAGTGCCATCATGCCGCAAGCCCCAGATCTTGCCTGTCGAGTAGTCGCCGTAGATGTAGCAGCCAGCCAGATCGGGCAACAGCGTCCCACGATATACGATGCCGCCAGTCAGACTTCTTGATTCTAAGTGATGATGTTCTGCGGTGGGTGAGGTGATCGGCTGAGGTCCCGTTGGGCGCTGAAGATAGAACGGATGACTGCCTTCCTGGACGCTCCAGCCGTAGTTTTCTCCCTTGCGAATCAGATACACCTGTTCCCAAAGATCCTGCCCGTTCTGTCCCACCCAAAGTTGATTCGACTCATGGTCAAAATCCATACGCCATGGATTGCGGAAACCGTAAGCCCAGATCTCCGGACGAGCACCTGCCGTATCGATAAAAGGATTATCCGGCGGGATGCTGTAGGTCTTGCCTTCCGTTGGATGGTCCACATCCAGTCGCAGCATCACAGCCAGCAGATCGTTCAGCCCCTGCCCGGTTTCCAGCGTGTCGCTGTCACTCGTTCCATCGCCGGTGGGGCAATACAGGTATCCGTCGGGACCGAATGCCAGATCGCCGCCGTTATGTCCGTTGGAGTCCCATTCCAGGATGACGAGTTCGCTGTTTTCCAGGAGCATACCATCCGGGCCGCGCTCGATAGTAAACCGAGAGATCCGGTTTTGTTTGTTGGCTTCCGGCATCGGGCCATTACTGATCAGGTACAGATATCCGTTCTCTTCGTACTTTGGATGGAAGCAGAATCCGTAGATCAGCCGGTCAATGTGCAGCAAAGGTTTGCTGGAATCGACGTCCTGGCGATCATGAAAAACTCGCAGTCCGCCAGGCTCTTTCCAATCGCCTTTGTGATCGACGAAAAGCAGGCGATCGGTTCCTGCTTCCTTTCGCAGATAAACGGGAGCAAACAGCGGCAGTTTTTCATAGACCCGCGTCACCCGATACGGCAATGGAGGGTCAGGCGAACCGATCAGTCGTGACTCTGTCCACGGTATGCGGACACGTTCTGACGCTGAGATATCAACCGACGATGCGCCGGCGACGATTGTTGCGATAAGGCAAATCAGTGGCTTCAATTTGATTCCTTCCATTTCATAAACTCACTCAGCAACTCGTCGCGAGAGCAGCGCGGGCGAAGGACGGTGCGCACACGGAAGCTGTATTCTTTCATGATCTCCGGGTTCTGCACAAGGAACTGGAAATCCCATGCCGGGTTGGTCGTCTGCAGTTCCGCGTTGCCACCGCCGCCACTCGGGGAGTGCGTCAGGCGAATTCCCTCAGCGCGGTCGAACATGACCAGCCAGATCAGATCATCGAAATTCCCGTAGAAGAATGGCAGATCGAAGCGGAATCGCGAAAGACTCTTGAACAGCGCTTCGCGACCGTCGAGCGGAAACGTCATCTCGAACGCATCATCGCGATGCCGCACCGTGCTCTGGTCGTTGTGCCATTGCGTGCAGAACTGCGTCCACAGGTCTTTCTGTCCGTCGAGACCACCGCGAAAATACATGCTCTTGTCGGCAGGCGCGTTCATGTAGCTGGCCCAGAACAGCGAGAGGTAGCCTCGCGGGAACACGGGCTGATGTGCCAGGCAGCGGAAATGCATGTCGAGGTAATGTGGCGCGACGAGCTGAAACTTAGTCCAGCTTTCGACGTGAAATGTCGGAGTCGGCGGCTGGTGCAGTTCCGCCGCACTTTCATTCAGTTGCGTGAAGCTCATGGGCGCACTCCGCGGCTCGAAGAAGATCTTCGCGTCTTCAAGCTGCTCGCCGGTAACGATATGTTCGAGGTTCAAACCTGCAATGGCGGGCACGAACACGCTGCGCGTCCCGGCCGAATGATGCAGACTCCAGACGCCGTTGTAGCCAGCGCGATGCTCGCCATCGGCTGAGTTGTCGCCAATCACGGCCGTGAGATCTCCGACCTTGAGCGTGGCGCGCCCCGCCGTCTCATCAGGCGATGCCGCACCAGGATCGGTGGCCGAACCGATCGTTGCGCCGAAAACAACGGCCGCCGAAGTATTGAGAAATTTGCGACGACGGATGCCAGCAAATGGTCGAAGGGGAGGGAGTCCTGATGTCATTGCTGCAATTCCAATTCAGTGAACACTGGAAGCACTGGTTCGAAGTAGATTCAACACCACTTTTCTTTTTCGTTGTGGTGCAATTCTATCGATAACCTTGCTGCAGTTGCATCGGCCGAGATGAATAATTTCACGCAGGACTGGAAAGCATGCATCCGTCCGAACATCAGGTCGGCATTCTCAATCCACCGCAATCATGCGATTCACTGCACGTACTTTCAGCACTTGTGAGAAATGATTGACGCTGATTCCATGACCAATCGCCGTGGGAACATTCATCAACATTTCTGTACACCCCCTTGTGTTGTGGGCCATGAACGCCAGTCGCAACACAGAAATCGAGTGAACTTCGTCGAAGACGGTTAAGTCCGGCACGAGCACGGGCCCGGTATCGACCTGATAGAACATCTCACGTTGGCTGGCGTTGATGACTTTGACAGGGTATTCCAGAAAAATATGCAGACCGTCAAGGAGTGAGAATTCAGTTTGTGAAATCAGCGGACGATTGTTGAGTACCGCAGCAACAATTTCTTCAGTCGTCGTCAGCAGTTGCCCTGAGACTTCGCGCCGATCGATATTGATTTCCGTGAAGGCATCCGCACACTTCCCTGCCTGGCGTTCAGGTTGGGGTCCCAGCGTCGGAGGGCTGAGCATGACTCCGCGGTTGTTTCGGTCCCAGCTCTTGATGACCAGAAACTCGTCCCTTGATGCAATCAGACACATGTCAGCCGCAGGATCGTGCCAGATGTTTTCAAGAACGTGAACCTGCTCAGCCTTACATGAGGCACCAAGGACGTACTCGACTGTTTTTGCTGCTTCGCCCAGGCCCTGTGTCATGCGACAGATACACTCCAGCGGGAAGCGGGCGTTGTTTAACGTAAACGGCGGAGGCTGGCTGACTGTTCTGGGCTGAGTAATGTTCAGATCAATGCAAAATCGCAGGAACGATCGATAAAAATCAGTGACGAGTAAGCGGTTATTTGCAGGATCAGGATCAGGATCAGGATTCATTTGAAAATCTCGTTTCCACTGAAGAACAGAATCGGCCGTCAATCACAGAGTTTCGGAGCCAAGGCGAGCAGCAAAAATGAAACGACCGTCGCTGACGCTGGCAGCGTCCGCCACGTTGCCGATGCTGCCAGCATCGGTGGTAAATTTTCACTTGCCGATCGCCTAAAACCGATAGGTCTTGGCGCGAATCGGCCAATATCCGAGACGCTACGGTCCGACACGCCCACGGACACGGACACCGCGGGGATTCATCGAATTCTCTTGGTCTATGAACAAGCCGCTCATACGGACGTGTTTGTTCGCCGTTCATAAGCTTGAACTTTCAGGATTCACAGGAACATCTTTCTGCGGCTTCACGCCCAGCATTCGGCGAAAAATTCCTCCAAACAAGCTGACTGCCGCAGCAATCCATAGCCAGGGATCTATGAGATAGTCCCAAAGGTTGCAGGACTCATGCAGCTTTAACAAATGTGCCAACACGGAGAATGCAAGGCAAAGTCCAAGGATTCGGTATCGGCACAACATGGCAACAACAGAGACAGCCAGCACATACCAACTCATGCTGCTGTGAAAACCAAACGAATACACATCCCTGTTAAACAATCCCAATGCAGCCGGATACAAGATCATCCCAGTTGCAAACCAGAAGATATTCATGTTCCGCAAAACTGGAGCACTGAACCCTTCAATGACGCGCGCATTGGCGAACAACTGAAATGCTAACAGCACCAGCATCGACGCACTCAAAGTTCCCATGTGAGCCAGAGCAAAACCAGACACGTCTGTCTGACCAATCGGCAGAACTCCCAGCACTACCGGAATCAACAAGCACAGTAACATCGACTGCAATCTGCTGCGACACTTCACAAGCAGAGAAAGCACGCTGGCGATAAGCAGCACAAACGTCAGATGAGACCAAATCCAAAAGGCGGGACTCACGGTGAGTTCTCCAGCCAGCGTTCATCAAACGCCAGGTAACGCATCTGGGTGCGATTCCAGGTATAGACGAGATGATATTCTCCGCGAGCTCCCTGAATCAGATACGGATAGGAGAACTCAGCAGGCGGATCACTCACTTCAACATCGCGAATGATTTTCCACTGCAGTCCGTCCTTAGACGTTGCCAGCGATAACTTGTGCCGTCCGGATTCGACAGGATTACATGCCATCAGATACTCGCCATTTGCCCGACGAATGACAGCGATCGCAGCGTCGGGATTTGGCACATCGGTAGATTCTATTGAACCACAATCTGAATTGAACACATTGTCCATGTGGTTCATTAACACCTGCTTCTTTTGATGCTCGGACTGACGATAAAAGGCTACGGAAGCCTGACGATCAATCGGCACAATCCAGGGCTGAATAGCTCCCTGGTCCGCAGTCAGCCGAATCTTTGAAACCAGATGTCCTTCCGGGCTGATGACAATTGCTTCGCCGAATTTCCGGATGAATTCATGGTACACGGGCAGCAAAAGATGCCCGGACTCACATTCAATCGGACAACCTTTAACCAACGTGCTGATATTCAGGAATGGTGAAGTCACAAGTCGCTCGGCAGCAGTCCATGTCGCACCATCGTCGTCGGAGTATTTCAGTGTGATGCTGCTGCCCGACCATCCGCCCATCGAGACTGTCACATAAAACAACCAGACTCGCTGGCGTGAATCCACAAACAGGATGGGATTGCCGAGCTTAGCGATGTAGCGATCGAGTTCGTCGGCAGTCTGCTCCCGCGTAACGATCGACGTTGGCATCGACCACTCC
>JBDNFT010000868.1:0-5276 GCA_041689695.1 Planctomycetaceae bacterium
ATCACTCGAAAACTCAGGCCGTACTTTTCGGTCCACTTAACTCCGTCGTACCGAAACCATGCCAGTATCGATGCCGCAATCAAGACTAAGGGAAAGAACTGATAATGCTCGCGTCCCCACAGCCAGCTTGCCAGTCTGATTAAAAAAATTGCGCAGACTCCAATGCTGCCGACAATGAAGAGCAATGGAAGGCGTTTCACGAGACGATCCCTGATCATAGAGAATTGGCCGACGTGATGACAATGGAAATTGCAAATAAAAAACCGCACCGAAAACTCGGTGCGGTTTCATCATCAGTAAGGAGAACATTCAACTCAAGCGAAATTAAGCTTGTTTCGCTAACTTTAATCGGCGACGGGCAACGAATGCGCCAGCCATGCCGGTCAAGCCAAGTAGACATAGCGACGCTGGCTCTGGATTGGCCACGACCGTTGCTGAAGAATTTGTAATCGAACCAGCACCGGTGCTTGCAAGGCGAATTTTGATGTCATTGACTGCAATCGGACCAACAGGACTGTAGTTGATCACCTGTCCGGAAGACACTGCGATGGGGCCAGTCGTCTGGGCATTGGAGTTGATTGAAATGGTTGCTGTCCAACTACCGACCACCGTCTGGAAGAGATCAAACGAGAGGTTAGACAAGGAAGCTGTCAAGCTCAGCGCGCTTGGAAGAAACGCGTAGTCAACATCAATCGTGGATGCTCCCCCAATCGAGGAGAAATTCGCACTACCAGTTCCCGCCGTCGTAAACTGAGCTACTCCCGCACTTGCCACGATCGATACTGTTCGAGTACCAGCAATTCCGTCGTTCAGGGAAACCGAAGGTGGCCCCAAAGCGCCAATATTGTTCACCGTCTGAGCTTGAGATCCACCAACGAAATCATCAATGACAATATCCGCCTGAACGGCTGAAGTCATTGCAACAAGCAACAAACTTAAAACACCTGACATCATTTTCATATTTCATTTCCCCCTTACGTAATTAGAAGCTCAACCAGAACTCACCGCAGTCTAAAATGAACAATTGAGCATTGTCAAAGGAATGTCGAACAAATTAATAAATAACTCCCATTCCACTCATTTTAACAAAATGTGCATGTGTGATCAAAAAACCAGTATGCTGGGCATTCTGCCCGCTGCCAGCGTCGAAACGCGGGGCCTCACGGCCAATGGCAGTCGATTTGCGATTATAGTCGCCGTCACTCTCCGAGTGATGAATGCCGAGGGCCGCGTTTTGCGGCATTCGTCACTCGGAGAGTGACGTCTACTTTGTTAAATCGAGTGCCACTGGCCTCACTGTCCGGCAGAGGCTGTGTCGGCCCATTCGGGCCTCAATGCAAAGTCCCTGCCTGTCGAGAAATTCTCGTTCACTTTGTGCCTTGAACGAACACGATCCCACAAATTAGGCAACCAATGAAATTGGGCCCTGAAATCCTTCACGGCCTTGACCAAACGGGCAACGAAGTCCCTTCTCCCCTGGACCAATGGCGTGGACTTAAGGCGTAGCGGAAGTCGCCAAGACTTTCGGCACCCCGTGTTTGCAGGGAAAACCGAAACTCTTGGCGAGTTCCGCTGCAAGAAAACATCCTAAGTCCACGCCATTCTCCCCTGGACGGGGGAGAAGGTGGCCAATAGGCCGGATGAGGGGGTGATTCGCTGGTTATCACGCTATCAATTCTTTAACGGGGTTGCCCTTCACCCTGCTTACTGCAAACGATGGAGATCATGTTTACCTGAGAAGATTTTCCGGCTCAGCGATTTGCGAAACTTCTGACGCGACTGAAATCAACTCTCGGTATGCGTATGGGGAATCGGATTTTTAACAGGAAGCAGCGACGGCAGAGAAACTAAGCGCTTGCCACCCTCCCTCTGCTGCCTCCGTGGACTCTGTGTTCTCCGTGGTGAAAACTGCGATTTCTTTTGTTACTAAGGATTGTCCACTGGCAAGCCCGCGAATCAAACGGTCGATTGTACACTGACCACGTCGAAGGACGCAGACCTGAGGACAGATCTGCCTACGTTGTCAATCCCTGAGCATTTCTGCATACAGATCAGCGAACTGATTCGCAATACGCTGGCTGTCAAAACGAAGTCTATTGGTGCGGCCGTTTTCGATCAGTCGCTCACGATAAGCAGAATCTGAAATGACTTTCAGGAAACCGGATCTGATCGATGCGATCTCAAAGGGATCCACCAGGCACGCACCATCACCTGCGACTTCAGGCATTGATGAACAATTGGAGGTCACGCAAACGCGTTCCGTCCATTGAGCCTCAACAATTGGCATTCCAAATCCCTCGTGAGTCGAGACGAAACTGACGATATCTGACAGCCGGTAGAGTTCCACGATTTCTTCTTGCGAGAGCCCCGTGTGAACTCGATGCGAAATTTCATTGCTCTGAAATGCCGCGACTTGTTCGGCCGTCATTGGCCCCACAACATCGACCTCACACGAGATTCCTCGGAGGGCCTCGGCCAGTCGCAACAGATTTTTATTGGCCTTCGTTCCCACCTGCAAAATGCGAGGACACTGTTTTTGAAATGCTTTCGGATGAGGCTGGAACAGATATGAAACGGAGACTGGTATCACGCGAATTCGCTTCGCCGAGAACCGAATCTCCTTCAGAAGTTGTCTCTTAGTTTCTTCTGATATCACGGTAATGTACGAAACTCGCGATGCGGGAAGCGAGTACCAAAACAGCTTGACAATTTGCCGACGAAGACCCGTCAGGCGGTGCAGGATCTCGCAATCAAGGACAGTCAGCACAGTTCGCTTCCGCCGCAGCAGAATGGCGACGTAGTTAACATCTCCTGTCACGTGATTGATATCACCCTGATGCAGCGCCGCATCGAGCAAATTGTGGACGCGTCGCCAGAGGCCTTGGCTTACGCACGGCATTAAACGCAACTCAACAGGAATTGTCGGTGCCAGACTTTCCCGGACACGCTCAAAGTATCCTTCGATACTAAAACGAACTCCCGATGGGCGACGTTGAAAATGCACAATCTTCATCGTGTTGATCTGGTCTGGTCCTATGCTAATTGTCGAATGAGGCCCATTCAGCATCTATCACAACCCGACGCGTCAGTTTTGAAGTTGCGCGTTTCGAATATTCGGAACCCGAAACGTAAGTGAGGGATTGAGTTTAGGTCGTTCGGCTGCGTGCCGAAGAATTCCTCGCTGACGCGTCGGGTTATGATGATCGCTTGGCACGCACTTCAGGCTGGGGAGTCCGAATTCTTGTGGGAAAAAGCTGAGCGATGCCCCAGTGGCAGCCAAAGGCCACAATGGCTCCCTTGGACAACTGATTCAAAACGGTCACAAGGTCTGTTTCGGCCTTAATCGCCTGATAGAATATCAATGGGATCCAGAAGAAGAACGTCGGATGCGTCAATGTGTATCGCAGTGTTCCGTAATACACAAGAGCGAAAAGCCCGCCGAAGACAATCATGAATGCGATGCCTCCAATCACTCCAAAGTTGGCATAAGCTTCACCCAGTGGGCTGATGGCCATCGAAGTCGAATCCGCAATCGCCAATCCGGTAAACCGGCGAAAGTTTTCACGGCCACCAGCTCCCTTTTTGTCTTCATACAAGAATCGAGGCGCAACTGACGCAAACACTGCGTCTTTGATCGTCTCCCCTTCCGCGAATGGTTCGTTTTCAGGCACATTGTGCATGACCGACGAAATGATCCATCCCTGATTCAGACGGGTGATCGCCAGTGAGAGAACGTCGGTCTCCCATGCTCGCCCTCCGGGCGTCACATACGCCAGAATCAAGCTCACTATCGATGGCTCTTCACCTCGCTTCAGCAGTGCACGATACTCCTGCTTCACGACCTGAATCGAAAACAATCCTGCGGTTGCCAAACTGAGTACGAAGAACTTAACCGACAGAGTCCACTTGCGCTGAGCGAACCAGTAGCAGAAGATAATGGCCAGCCACAGGATCAGGTCATGAAACATCCCGGACCCAAGTGACGACGTAAACAACTGACTGCACGATCCCGCAGCCAACAATAATCGAAACTGACTTCGCGAAAACAGAAAATACAGGGCTCCCACGTAGCGAAGTTGAGAGAGCAGAAACAGCAAAAAAGCCAAGCCGCCGCCAACTCGACTGGCTGCAATCGTGGCGACTGTGGCAGCCACATTGAGCAGCACACCGATCGTTACAAAGTTGCGACGGTCAATGGTCTGCAGCAGGTTTTTCTGTTTTACGGACGCTCCAGCGGTGAGCATCAATGCGATATAAAATGCTGTGGCCGGGATTGCAAAATGAAAATAGTCGGCCTCGGGGACATACATCGAGTACCGTCCAAATGTCATGTCTGAGGAGTAATTCAGGATCGGCCCAATCAGCCATTGAAGCACCGCGATCAGACTGGTCAGCTGCAGTAACGGAACGCCCTGATCCAGTCTCTTTTGGAACTCGTAGATAATCACAGCCGAAATCATGCTGATCAGAATGCCGTTTGGAATTACCTGCAAATACCCCACAAGCCCGACTGCGACGATGAGACACATGCCAGCCGCCGAAGCGCTTCTCTTCTCCAGTGCATGGCGAATTAAGGCAAATCGTTTAGTTTTTTGTGTTGGTTGGCTCAAGGTTTTCCGTTTACAGTAGGCAGACGTGTAATTTTGTATTCTTCATGTGGTCGAGATTGAGATGTAGTCGGACTCGTGAGAGTACGGGATCTGACGACTGTTTTCTCCGAAGTCTCACGGCTTCGGCTACGCGAAGAGGATTCAATTCCGGCCGCGTTCAGTATATCGAACCGTTTCTCCAACCGATAACATTCGCGACACACGATTCTCTGCTCTCCGATGTAACAACTTTCGTATCAATGGGTTCAACCGAACCACATCAGACAGCCGGTCCATCCGATCGCTAAAGACTTCGCGGTATAACCAATAACGTGAAGCTTCGGAATTTCGCCCCCAGTTGATCACAGAACATGCCGCGTGGAAACCTACCGACTGACACGCCTTCACGACCTCCTGGTTAAAACGCCCACCGGGATAAGCCAAATAGTCCACTGATGTCCCAAGAATTGCTTCGAGATCCGTTTTACATCCGCCAATCTCGCTATCCAGCTGATCTGCGGTCATTTTCGTCAGGTTCGGATGGGTGCGAGTGTGTGCCCCGATTGTGATACCTGACGCCACAAGATAACGAAGGTGCTCGTGTGTCATTCTTCTCTCTGAAGGCACCGCCTGCATCTCGCCGGATACCACGAAAATCGTGGCGGGAACGTCCAGACGTTGCAGGAC
>JBDNFT010000869.1:0-5632 GCA_041689695.1 Planctomycetaceae bacterium
ACTCCACAAAACCCGTCGCTGATGAAAAAATGGCTGCGGCATTCATGTGTGAACTCGTTGACCGTCTGCATGTCGAAGATCGCTGGATTCGACCGGCGTACGAAGACATGTTTCACATGCTGGAGATCGAAAATAAAATGCCGGTCGATGTCGATCCGCGCACATTCGATCCCGATGCCGATGAAGATCGCCGACGTCTCAGCCGCGCGCTGGAGCGCGGTATCAGCCGACCTGTTGGATTTGTGCTGCCGTTGACTCGTGCATGGTGGCAAGCGAATGCAAAATGGACGAGCGGATACTGGCCGTTTCGATCGCACAAGTTATTCCTCATCCCCGGCGATTCGCCGATGGGACTTCGTCTGCCGCTGGAATCACTGCCTGTGACGGGCAGCAACGATCTTCAAGTCCATCCTCGCGATCCATTTGCCGATCGCGCACCACTGCCTGGCTACGCCGAGATTCGCAAGACGGCTCAGGAACGCCTTGCCACTGAGAAACGCGAAGCAGAAGCTCCAAAGCAACAGCAAGTCATGCAGCGACTGGGGCTGATTGACGATCCGGAGGAATTCAGCGACGACTATACGAACGATCTGCAGGCGACTGGACATGTCGTTCGCACAGCGTTGTGTATCGAACCTCGCGACGGGCAGATTCGCGTGTTCATGCCACCTGTCGGGACGCTGGAAGACTATCTGGAATTGGTTGCGATGATTGAAGAGACCGCTGAATCTCTTCAGACTCCGGTGATCATCGAAGGCTATCTTCCACCGTTCGACCCTCGTCTTGAGATGCTGAAGGTGACCCCGGATCCCGGCGTGATCGAAGTTAACGTTCATCCAGCGCATGACTGGGAACAATTGAAGGACATCACATCATCTGTCTATGAAGAAGCTCGCCAATGCCGCCTGGGCACTGAGAAATTCCAGATGGATGGTCGCCACACAGGCACCGGTGGTGGAAATCATCTGGTGCTTGGAGCTGCAACACCCGGCGACAGCCCGTTTCTGCGGCGTCCGGACTTGCTGCGCAGTTTCATCGGATTCTGGAACAATCATCCATCGTTGTCCTATATCTTTTCCGGGCTGTTCATCGGACCCACAAGTCAGGCACCGCGTGTGGATGAAGGTCGCGATGATGCAATGTACGAAATGGAGATCGCGTTTCAGCAAGTTCCGGAACCGGAAGCAGGCTGGGTTCCTAACTGGATGGTCGATCGACTGTTTCGCAATCTGATGGTAGACCTGACCGGCAACACGCATCGCGCAGAAATCTGCATCGACAAATTGTATTCGCCGGACCATGCCGCCGGTCGACTTGGCCTGGTGGAGCTTCGCGGCTTTGAAATGCCGCCACATTCGCGGATGAGTTTGACACAACAGTTGCTGGTGCGTTCCATGGTAGCGATGTTCTGGCAGAAGCCGTACAACGTGCCATTGATTCACTGGCGAACAATCATTCACGATCGTTTCATGTTGCCGCATTATCTGTGGCAGGATTTGACTGGTGTTGTGGAATCGTTGCGTGCTGATGGCATCGACTTTGATGTGAACTGGTTTGGCGCTCATCTTGAGTTCCGTTGTCCGCTGATCGGCACGTTTGAATATGACGGCGTGCATGTCGAATTGCGACAGGCGTTGGAACCATGGTACGTGCTGGGCGAAGAACCCGGCGGCGGCGGTATGACACGGTTTGTGGATTCGTCCGTCGAACGTCTGCAGGTCAAAGTGACAAATATTTTTTCTCCCGCGATGTGTATCGCAGTGAACGGAGTGCGAGTTCCGTTGCAGGCGACAGATACGCCGGGCGAATATGTCGGCGGAGTGCGATATCGAGCGTGGCAGCCGCCAAGTTGCCTGCATCCGAATATCGGTGTTCACACTCCATTGGTGTTTGATTTGGTCGATACGGCAAACGGTCGATCTTTGGGCGGTTGTCGCTATCATGTAGACCATCCAGGTGGTCTAAACCCGGATGGTTATCCGGTGAACGCTCTGGCGGCGGAAAGTCGTCGCTCAGGTCGCTTCTTCCGGATGGGCCATACGGGCGGCTTCATGCAGCCAAAAACGCCGCGAATGTCACCTGATTTTCCATGCACACTGGATCTGCGTCGCGGAACACACTGAACCTTCGGAACCTCACGGAATGTCCACCGGATTGTCATCCAGTTCAAAGTCGGAACGAATTTTCAGCTGCCCGCCGTTTGTCTATGACGAAGTCTATGGCAATGATGGTATGCCTCGAGCCCATTGGGCCAGGTTCCTGACAGCGCTGCGCAGTGTTCCGGCGGCGGAGTTTGCAACTCGCAATGAACAAGCGGAGCGGATGCTCCGTGAAAACGGCGTTAGTTATCACACGGCCAGGTCCCGTGGTGATGACGCTCGAGCGGATTCCGCGCGACCGTGGCGCATGGATCTATTGCCGATGTTGATCACGGCCGCTGACTGGGCTGCCGTCGCGGAAGGCCTGACGCAACGCGCAAGATTACTGAATCTTGTGATCGCTGATGTCTATGGTTCGCGAACACTGATTGATGACGGAACTTTGCCGCCTGAGATTCTGTACGCCAATCCTGAATTCCTGAGACCGTTCTGCGATATCGGTCGCCTGGATCAGGTTCCGATGCTGATGTACGGGGCAGAACTTGCACGGACTTCCGAAGGCCAGTGGTGGGTCATGGCCGACCGCTCTGAAGCTCCCGCCGGGCCGGGCTTTGCGCTCGAAAATCGTATCGTCACATCGCGTTCAATGCCGCCAGCATTCAAACAGGTTCATGTCGAACGATTGGCTCCGTTTTTTGCTCGGCTGCAAAATTCAATTCGACACCGATCGCCGCGTCAAAGCGACAATCCTCGCATCGTGCTGCTGTCGAGCGGTCCAGGGCATCCGTATTATTTTGAAGACGTATATCTGGCAAGATATCTCGGCTACACAATGGTAGAAGGCGGCGACCTTGCCGTACGAAACGATATTGTTTATCTCAAAACACTGTCCGGCCTGGTGCCGGTCGATATCGTCCTGACGCGCGGGGCCGAATCGGGGCTTGATCCGTTGGAACTTGGCGGCTATTCAACGCACGGAGTTCCGGGCCTTTTGAACGCGATGCGATCTGGCAACGTGACCGTGACAAACACTCCCGGTTGTGGAATCGTGGGCGCTCCGGTGTTCATGGCTGTTCTGCCGCGATTGTGCCAGCGATTAATGGGCGAACCGTTGAAAATGCCATCCATCTCAACATGGTGGTGTGGTGAGCCAGCCAGTCTTGATTATGTTATCAGCCGTCTGGATCAGTTGGTGGTGAAACCCGCATTTCAGAAGAGCGGCGGCGAAGAGATCATCGTCAGCGACCTGAAGGAAGAAAATCGCGCAAAACTTGTTGCTTGTCTGAAAGCATCTCCTTACGACTGGGTTGCTCAGGAGCAAGTGACGCGTTCCGCCTTGCCCGTCTGGTCAGCATCCGGAGTTCAATGCGGTCATGCGGCGGTGCGAGCGTTCCTTGTCGAAGACGAAAGCAACTGGCACATGATGCCGGGCGGTCTGATTCGTGTCGCTCCGGACACCAGCCCAATGCAGTTGTCGATCGCGGCCGGCGAAGGTAGTAAGGATCTTTGGGTGCTTGCCGACGGTAAAGTTGAACCCGTCAGTTTGCTGAATCCAATCGATCAACCGATCGAACTTCGTCGCACGTCGGCCCTGTTTCCAAGTCGCGTGGCGGACAATCTGTTTTGGCTGGGCCGCTCGCTCGATTCATGCGACTTTCTCGCACGCCTGATTCGCGCTTTGGCTGAGCGGCTGGCGGATGCAGACAACGTTGATTTGACTGAAGTGCGTTTTCTGGCGCGGGCGTTGAGCGAATTCGGTCAACTGGAGCCGGGCTTCGTTGTGGAAGGTTTGGAGTCCCAACTTCCATCACTTGCTGAAGCGTTGCCGACTGCGGTGTATGACGAAACCGAACACGGCGGATTAGCGCGTGTTGTGGACGAAATGACACGTCTGGCGTCGCTGGTGCGGGACTGGATCAGTCCGGATACGTGGTTCCGCATTAATGCAACGGCAGAGAAATTCAAAGTTTCATCACGGCAGGAATGGCGCGACATCACGAATGTTGCCAGTTCCGCAAAATCCATCGTCGGCGACATTGCTTCCGTCAGTGGGCTGATTTTCGACGGCATGAATCGTGGCCCGTCATGGCGTTTTATGGAACTTGGACGCTGCATCGAACGCACCAGTGCGACGGCGAAACTACTGCTGTCGGCAGAATGGAAACGCGGAACTGCGTCACCAGAACTACTGAAGACACTTGTGGAAGTTCTGGATGTTCGCATGACATATCGTTTTCGGTATCGCGAAAATCTCCATCGCAACGCGGTCCTGGACCTTATGATCACCGACGAAACGAATCCGCGATCTCTGGCATTTCAGATTGATCGTTTGGTTTCCCACATCGACCGATTGCCTGGCTATGAGTCGAGGCTGTTGCGTTCGGAAGAAATGCGAATTGTGATGCACGCCGCGCACGCCGTACGAATGTTGACAACGGACGATCTTGCTGCGTCCAATCTAAAGGTCGTGATTTCTGCTCTGAAAGCAGTGGAATCCACCATGCTGCGTTTGTCAGAAGTGCTGACTCGCAAGTACCTTGTCCATTCTGGTCCACCGAGACAGTATACGGAATTTGGCGGAGCTGCCCCATGAAGTACCGCATCACCCACAAGACAAATTACGACGGCCATGAAGCAGTTTCGATCGGGCACAATCAGGCGTGGCTGGAGTTGCGATCCTTAAACTGGCAGCAGGTGGATTCGTTTGTCCTGTCAATTGATCCAGAACCATCGATTTGCACAAGGCGTATCGATTCGTTTCGAAATCCCGTGCATCTGTTTTCGTTCAATGAGGGTTATCAGCA
The DNA here is from genome assembly GCA_041689695.1 of Planctomycetaceae bacterium. Taxonomy (GTDB): domain Bacteria; phylum Planctomycetota; class Planctomycetia; order Planctomycetales; family Planctomycetaceae; genus SXXK01. The sequence continues at coordinate 4,904 of JBDNFT010000869.1, forward strand.
ACTGACCGTAACGGCAACGTCAGTGGTGACGGTCACTGAGAAACCAGTGAACGAAGTTCAGTTGAGTTTGCCGTGGGAGCAGGTAGCCGCTGGCGTCAAGAATCACATCACGGCGGATGATCGCGATGCGGCGGAGTTCGAATTTGTGTCGCCTCGCATTTTTTGGTCTGCGGACAAACTCAAGTATGCTCTGGAATCGTTTGTGCCTGGCCGCAGTATCCGCGATGCACTGCTCGATTTGACGCAGAGAATTCACAGGGAATTTGTCTATGACGACCGTGCAACGACTGTCAATACGCCGGTTAATGAAGTCTTCCGCCTACGTCGTGGTGTCTGCCAGGACTTCGCTCATCTGCAGATTGCCTTGCTGCGTTCCGTGGGAATCCCAGCCCGATACGTCAGCGGATATCTGCGTACCGTGCCGCCGGAAGGGCAGCCTCGCCTTGTCGGCGCCGATGCGACTCACGCATGGCTATCGGCGTATTGTGGAGACGGTGTGTGGCTGGATCTTGACCCTACGAACAAAACAATTTGTTCAACCGATCATGTCACACTTGCCTGGGGCCGTGATTACAGTGATGTCCCGCCGCTGACTGGAGTCTTCATCGGTGGCGGGCAACATCGACTGATTGTGAATGTTGATGTGCTGCCGTTACTATGATGGAATAATTTCCGCCAATGACACCGATCTATCTCGACAACAATGCGACCACTCCTCTCTTTCCGGAG
>JBDNFT010000870.1:0-4565 GCA_041689695.1 Planctomycetaceae bacterium
ATTTGACCCCTTGATGCAGCGCGACTATTACAGTTTGTCAGCGTTCTTCAATCAGACGCCGGTTGATGGTGGCGGCGGGAATCCTCAAACGCCGCCGGTGCTGGATGCTCCGACCAGCGAGCAACGGCAGCAAGTCGCAGAGATGGAGACTCAGCTCGCGGACCTGAATCAGCGTTTGAAGCAGTTGGAAAAAGAACCTGCCACTGATGCTGCATATACGGAACTGCTAGCCAAACAGCAGGCACAAACGAAGTCGCTGAACGATTTGCGAGGCAGTTTTCCGAAGGTTATGGTGATGCAGGACCGCCCGGAGCTTCGAAAGACGTTTATTCTGACGCGAGGTCTTTACAGCAAACCTGCAGATGAAGTCTCGGCCAATGTTCCGGAGAAACTGCCACGACTGCCTGAAGGAGAAGCAGTCAATCGCCTGGCTCTGGCGCGATGGATCGTGTCGGATGATAACCCGCTGACGGCGCGAGTCACAGTGAATCGATTCTGGCAGATGTTTTTCGGCATCGGTTTGGTGAAGACGACGGAAGATTTTGGTGTGCAGGGCGAGATTCCGTTGCATCAGGATTTGCTCGACTGGCTGGCTGCTGATTTTCGCGAACACGGCTGGAATGTCAAACGTCTGGTGCGGCAGATTGTTACCAGTCACACGTACCGACAGACGTCTGGCCAGAAGGCATCACACGGCCTGTCGTTTGAAGAAGATCCGGAAAATCGTGACCTCTCGCGCGGCGCCAGGTTTCGCCTGCCGTCATGGATGCTGCGTGATCAAGCGTTGGCGGCCAGCGGCTTGCTGGTGCAGCACAGCGGCGGCGTTCCAGTGAAAGGTTACCAGCCCACCGGCGTCTGGGAAGAGACGACGTTTGGTCGCAAGCAGTATCAACAGGATCGTGGCGACGCTCTGTATCGCAGAAGCCTCTACACATTCTGGCGTCGCATCGTGGCGCCGACGATGTTCTTTGATAACGCTTCGCGGCAAACTTGCACCGTCAAGACATTCCGTACCAACACTCCACTGCATGCCTTGTTGACATTGAATGATGTTACGTTTGTCGAATCTGCACGAGCGCTGTCTGAACGTGTGTTGCTGGCAGATATCAAAGATGATGCAGGTCGGGTCGATGAGATATTTCGGCGGGTGTTGTCGCGTCATGCGTCGGACCCCGAACAACAGATTCTCGTCGCGGCCGTTGCAAGATCTCGCAGTGAAATTCAAGCCGATGTTGAAGCCGCGAAGAAATTGCTGGCTGTTGGTGAATCGAAACGGAATGAACAACTGGATGCCGTTGAACATGCGGCATGGACAAGTTTAGTACTGGCCGTGATGAATCTCGATGAAGCGCTGACGAAGGAATAACCATGAACCCACTCATCCAAAATGCACAACACGTCAGCCGACGCGAGTTCTTTGGCCGGTCCGCTACCGGACTTGGTACCGCAGCTCTGGCGTCGATGCTGGCGAAGGATGGCCACGCAGCAGAAAGAATCAGCGGGCTCAGCGACCTGCCGCACTTTCCTCCGAAAGCAAAGCGAGTCATCTATCTCTTCCAAAACGGTGGGCCCACGCATGTCGATTTGTTCGACTACAAGCCGAAGCTGCAGGAAATGCACGGGCAGCCAGTGCCGCCTGAATACATTGGCGAAAAACGCTTCAGCACAATGACGGGCAATGCGTCTGGTAAACTGATGCTGGCACCTGTCGAACGATTTCGACAACGCGGCGAATGCGGCGCGTGGGTGAGTGATTTTCTGCCGTACACCGCAGGCATCGCGGATGACCTGTGCTTCATCCACAGCATGCACACAGAACAGGTGAACCATGCGCCGGCGATTCAGTTTCTGCTGAGCGGCGGCGAGCAGCCAGGACGACCGACAGCCGGCGCGTGGTTGAGCTATGGGCTGGGCAGCGACAACGACAGTCTGCCTGGATTCTGCGTGATGACCAGCGTCAGCAAAGGCACATCCTGCGGTCAGATCTTTTATGACTTCTATTGGGGCAGTGGTTTTTTGCCGTCACGATTTCAGGGCGTCAAGTTTCGGGGCAGCAGCGATCCAGTGCTGTATCTGAACAATCCCGACGGCATGTCTCGCGCGATGCGTCGCAACTGGCTGGACGACATCGCGAAGATCAATGAATTGAAACTTGCCGACTACGGCGATCCGGAAATTTCAACTCGTATTGCACAATATGAAATGGCCTACAAGATGCAGGCCAGCGTCCCGGAACTCACCGACTTCAGCGACGAAACCGAAGCCACGCTCGCTATGTACGGACCGCAGGTCAGGGAACCAGGGACGTTTGCCTACAACTGCCTGATGGCGCGACGCCTTGCCGAACGCGGCGTGCGTTTCGTGCAACTGATGCACGCGGGCTGGGATCAGCACGGCAGCATCACAACCGAACTTTACACACAGTGCAAAGACACAGATCAGCCCTCCGCCGGTCTTGTGCAGGATCTGAAACAACGCGGATTGCTGGAAGATACGCTCGTCATCTGGGGTGGCGAATTCGGACGCACGCCGTTTCTGCAAGGCGACATTAATGATCGTCCGAAATGGGGCCGGGATCATCATCCGTATGCGTTTTCATTATGGATGGCTGGTGGCGGTGTGAAGTCCGGATTTCAATATGGCGAAAGCGATGATCTTGGAATCAACGTGGCGCACGATGGCGTTCATGTTCATGATTTCCAGGCAACGCTGATGCACTTGCTGGGCATTGACCACGAACGTCTCACTTACCGCTTCCAGGGCCGGGACTTCAGATTGACGGACGTGCATGGTCATGTCGTGCAGGAGGTGCTGGCGTAACGATTTGATTTCAAGGCACGACCAATATGCAATCGACTGAATCCCTCTGTAGAATCAAGTTGCTCAAAACGAGCCCCTTTTGAGCCAATTGCAATTCGGGGCTCTGCCGACGATCTGGAGTTCATCAATGCGACGTTTGCTATTCACTTTCACAGCGGTGGTTTCGCTGATTTTTGTCTCTTCGAATCTGTTTGCTCAGGCACCTCAATCGCCAGGTCAGGAACATGAAGAATTGAAGGCCCTCGAAGGCATGTGGGACGCTGCCATGAAGATGTCAGATGGAAGTGAAGTCAAAGCAGAGTGCGACTACAAGATGACCTGCGAAGGAATGTGGCTGACGTCCGATTTTCACGGCGATTTTGGCGGACTGAAATTCCACGGCAAAGGTCTCGATGGATTCGACGCAACCAAAAAGCAATACGTGTCAATCTGGGTCGATTCAATGAGCGGATCGCCCATGATCATGACTGGGAAAAAAGAAGGCAAGATCATGACAATGATGGGTGAAGGTCCTGGTCCTTCCGGCGTTGCGAAATACAAGACCGTGACGAACCAGGAATCGAACGACAAGATGATTTTTCAGATGTATACAGTCAGCGACGGTAAAGACACCGAAGTAATGACAGTGACATACACGCGAAAAAAGAAATAGCCGGTCGATCGCCACTACTCGTTGTACACCGCGAATCGGGCCGTAGTTGGTACAGGCAACATCCGATAACTGGTCAGCACCCCTGCACTAAAAATCTTATGTACGGGTGCCTGGCAGTCAGCGAAACGGGCGTGAACGCCTCGGCATTACCACTCGCCGTTGCGTGAGAATTTCTTCTTAGCGTTTTCGCGAAACTCGCGAGATGCTTTCTTAAGATTTTCGAGGATTTCAGCGGTACTCAGGCCACTGGAATTGCGAGCGGCAGCGATGACGGTTTCGCATTCATTCGTATCCATGAATTTTGCCGCTTCCAGCAGAAGCGGTTGTTCTTCCGGCGTAACAACCATGAAGCCGTGCTTGACGGCGTGAATCAAATCACCGGGACTGACTTTGCGGCCGAAGACTTCGACATCGCAATTGAATCGCACCGGCTGCACGGCCGCGTGTCCAACACACAGACGCTGAGCGATCGCTTTCAAGCCTGCATTGGTCATTTCATCGACGTCGCGAATTGCGCCGTCAGTGATCGTACCAACGCAGCCCAGAGCCCTATGGATATTGGCGTTGACTTCGCCCCAGAACGAACCGATGACTCGCGGCTTATCAAGATCCTGAATCACGACGATCTTCGGCCCCGGAACGCTGCCGAGATACTCTCGATACTCTGACGTTGCATTCGGCAATGTCTTGCGGTGATGCGCGTTGCCTGGTTCAATCACAACCGTCACCGCGTAGCCCACCATCGGCCCCATTTGCGGCATAAAGTCGCGTGTCTCTTCGACGTTGAACCCATCCGCGCAGAAGTCGCGTTGTGTGATTTGTTCCCAGCCGTTGTAGATCGTGGGAGTATTCCAACGCTTAAGCTGCAGTAGATCAGAATGTGAGAGTGGTCGATTTGAAGTCATGAACAAAAAGTCCCAGAGCAGGTGAGTGTGTTATTGTGCCAAATAGTTTGGGCATGCGTGCTTAGTTGGTTACGGAAAGATATGGCCGTAAATGACCGTTCCTACGGGTTTGTATTCCAGTGTCGGCCTAATTTCTATTGCTCCGTTGTCTTCAAGCCCTGAGATTCTAAACAGAGTCAAATTCGCAG
>JBDNFT010000871.1:0-5886 GCA_041689695.1 Planctomycetaceae bacterium
CCGTGCGAAGTGTAACGCAGGCCAGCCATTGAGTTCCCCGTTTTATGCTTGCGGTGTTCTACTGGAACAAGAGGCACCACTTCCGTGTGCCGATCCTGTGGTGTCAGGGAGAAGGCCACATCGAGCGTACCGCTCTTGCCATCAACGCTTAAAAGGCGTCCGATGGCATCCGGGTTGAGATTCAGTAATGCCTGAACGAGCTTTACGTCGGCCACCTGATTCGCTCCTTCGAATCCGACGGAAGCCGAAATCAAACCATCGCTGGAACCAGTTGCAGAGGGCGTCGTCATGAACTGTCTCCAATTGTGAGTGTGGCACTCACCTGCAAGTCGGCGAGACTACAAAGAAAAGTGGCAACACGACAGATTCGTCAGGACGGTTATAGCCTACTGAATTGACCGAAGACGGGAAGAGTGTGTTCTTGTGTGGCTGAGATTTTTTCAGCAATTCCCCGGCCTTCGCTTTATTCCCTGAAATATAGGCCAACTTGATCTTCCTTTTACAAACACAACGTACCGGAGGGCTTACGCCACTCCGCTCGCCGGGACTGTTTCGGGTTGTGTCGCTTCGATTTTCAGTGCGACGCTCTCAACGGAAATACCAAAGATTCTGGCGTACAGATTGTAGAACGTCGGGACCAAGATCAGTACCAGAACAGTCGATGTCATCAGGCCGAAGCACAGACTCGCGGCCATCGGGATCACAAGTTGGGCCTGAAACGATGTCTCTGACAGAATCGGAGACAGGCCAGCGATTGTTGTCAGCGATGTCAGCATCACGGGACGAAAACGGCGCTGACCGGCTTCGACGACCGCCTGATGCAATGGGACTCCTGAACGAACTGAGCTGTTGATGAAATCCACCAGCACAATGGAATCGTTCACAACGACACCCGTCAGTGCAACGAGACCAAGGATGCTGAACAGAGTCAGCGGCAAGCCAAGGAACCAGTGCCCGATGATCGCGCCGACGATACCAAAAGGAATGACGGCCATGACGACAATCGGCTGACCGTACGAAGTGAATTCCACGGTGAGCAGCACGTACATGGCAATCAAAGCAATGCCCAGACCGATGCCGAGACTCTGGACAGATTCTGTGTCCTGTTCCTGCTGACCTTCCCAACGCACTCGCAGGGATGAATACTTTTCCAGAAGTTTCGGCATAAACGTCTTCTGCAGATCCTCCACAATCAGCTTAGCGTTGCCTTCTTTTTCGTTGATGTCTGAAGAAATTGTGATGGATCGCTTTTGATCAATACGGTTAATTTCCGAGTAACCTCGGCTGACAGTGACGTCTGCAAGTTCTGTGATTGGCCGCTGAACACCGTCGCCGGCATCCACACGAATGTCGTCAAATCTCGCCAATGATTTTCGATCCTCTTCCGGGTAGCGAACCATCAGCTTCACTTCATGCCGACCGCGTTGCAGACGCATGACTTCTTCGCCGTAATAGGAAGCTCGGACGGTGCGAGCGATCGTGTCGAGTGGAATACCCATGGCGACGGCATTTGGCTTCTCGCGAAGCTGTAGTTCCCACTTGCCGGGTCGTGAATCGTCGGCAACGTCAAAAATTCCCTTATATGTTGCCAGCTTCTGTTTCGTTTCTTCAATTGCTTTTTCCAGTTGATCCATTTCACTTGCCGGTGCCAGCAGCTTGAATTCGATAGGCTTCCCACCCGGCCCGCGCGACTGAGACCCGAACGTCAGTGTTTCGACACCCGCAATTGGTCCGACCAGTGTTCGCCATTCCTGTACGATCTGTTCGCTGGTGAGGTCGCGTGCGCCGCTGTCAACAAGTTGAGCATAAACGGAACCGGCATGGCTGCCTTCGGTTTTTGCACCACCACCGGGAGCCCCTTGTTCAGTCACCAGTCCAACCATGCGATGCGTGACCAGTACCAACGGATACTCTTTTGTGGAATGTTTAGCGTTGATTTTCCGGATCGCTTTTTCGATGCGTTCTGTGGCTGCTTCTGTAACGCGGCTGGGTGTTCCGTCCGGGAAGATCACCGTCGCCATGACTTCCGGCGCGTCGAGCTTGGGGAAGAAAATGCTCGGCACTTTGCCGCTGGAAACAAGTGTTGCTGTGAGTAGTAGAATCGAAACCGCAGTACTTAATGTAATTGCTGGATTGTGAACGCAGAAGATTACGGCTGGTCGATAAATCCTCACGATAAATGCGTCCAGTACAAAGTTTGTGAATCGATTCAAACCTGCCGTCAGAGGCGACGGGCGTCCATTTCCGTGAGCCAGGTGACACGGCAAAACCATCGACGCTTCGATCAGCGAAATGACCAGGATCGCAATCACCGCCAACGGCATTACGGCAAAGAACTTGCCCATGATCCCAGTCACAAAGAACATCGGCATGAAGGCAAAAACAGTTGTCGTCACTGACGAAAATACAGACGGAACGACTTCAATCGTACCGTCGAGCGCGGCCTGCATCGGCGTCTTGCCCATTTGTTGATGAGCGTAGACGTTTTCGCCAATCACAATGGCATCGTCAACGACGATTCCCAGTGCAATCAGAAAAGAAAACAGTGAGAGCATGTTGAGTGTCTGATCGAATTGAAACAGGACGATACACGCTCCCAGCAGTGATATCGGAATTCCTAACGCGACCCAGAATGCCAGTTTCAGTTCCAGAAACAATGCCAGAATCACGAAGACAAGGATCAGTCCCTGCATTCCGTTTCGTACCAGCAAATCGATGCGATCGCGAACTTCAATGGAACTGTCGCTCCAGGTCGTAAACGAATATCCGGCTGGCAGTTTTTTCGTTTTCACGTAGTCTTTGACGGCATCGGCCATCGCCAGCAGGTCTTCTCGCGACGCGGCGTTGACATCGATCGCGAGTCCCGGCAGGCCATTGATGCGACTGATCGACGTTGTGTCAATGAATTCATCTTTGACGCTGCCCAGTTCACCGACTGTTAATACAACTCCGTCGGCTCGCGTGATTAATGGGATTGATGCAATCTCTTCACCGAGTACGCGTTTGTCCTTGCCGCGCAGCAGATAGGTTTCGCCGCGATCACGAATCGTACCGCCCGGAAGTTCCAGATTTCGCACTCGAATTCGTCGAGTCACATCGGTGAGGGTCAGGCCGTATTCTCGGAGCGTCTTTTCGGGGATCTCCACGTCGATTTGAAACTTACGTTCGCCGTAAATTTCTGCCTGCGACACTTCCGGAATCAGCAGCAAGTCATCTCGAATCTGTTCTGTGATTTCACGCAACTGCAATTCAGCATCCGGAGCGTCGCAGTTTTCCTGCACAACTCCTACTGTGATCGCTTTGTTGCGAAACGTGATCTGTTGCACGTTTGGTTCTTCCGCAAGATCCGGGAAACTTGGAATGCGATCGACCTGTGACTGCACTTCATTCAGAATCTTTTGGACATTCTTCACGTCGCTTCGAAGTTCGATGACGACGCTTCCGGAACCTTCGCTAGCCACCGACGTGACTTTCTTGATTCCATCCACCGATCGAATAGCTTCTTCGATTTTCTGACAAATTCCGCTTTCGACTTCATCCGGACTCGCGCCCGGATAAGGCACACTGACGAGGACAATTTCCAGTTCGAATTGCGGAAAAACCTCGCGGCGCAGCGTGAATGCGGAAAATGCGCCGACGACGAGCACGGCGACCAGCATCGTGTTCATCGCAGGAGTTTGGCGAATCGCCCAACGTACCATTGAACTGATCATGGCGTTTTCTCCGATTCACCGGCTGGCGCGAGCTTGTCTATCGCTGATTCCGTGACTTGTGATTCGTCCTGAATCTGAACTGGCATCCCGTTATTGACCGATGCCAGCGGCGATGTGATCACTTTGTCGCCGACTTTCAATAAATTGCCTTCTGGCCGCACCAATGCGGATTCTCCATCGACGCGAACAAGTGTGACCGACGTGACATTGAGTTTTCCATTCCGCACGATCCATAATTGCTCCCCCGGTCGCACGGCTTCAGCAGGCACCTGCAACAGCGGGACGGGAGATGTGATCGGTATTCTGACAGTGACATACATACCACTCAGAAGTGTCGGCGGTGAAACACTGGACTGCCCGTCAATCGACCGCGTTCGAGTCTTCTCCGGTTCTTCGACAACCACGCGACACGGAAACATGCGCGTCGCACGATCCATACCTGTGCCTTCGTAGCGAGACAGGTAGCCGTCCCAGATAGTTTCCACGCCTTGAAACTGAAACGTGACTTCGCACGGAACCTGTGGAATCTTGAATGGATCGGTTTTTTTTTCTTCGGCCGTTGAGTTTTTTGATTCGACTGTTTCTGATGTGGCGATGGGCGGTGGATTCATGGCCAATCCCTGCTGCCAGACCCATGCCAGCTCTTCACTTTTCAGGCTGCATTTGATTTCCATGCGACTGGAATCACTGATGTGAACCAGTGGGTCGCCAGGTTTTACATAGTCGCCTTCTTCCTGCATGTCATCCACGATGCGGCCGGTAATGGGAGACAGAATTTTGCAACGCTGGAGATCGGTGACTGTGCGTTCCAGTTCAGCCTGAGCCAGTTTGAGGCTGGCTGCTTTCGTCTTTTTCATCTGCAGGTATGCGTTCAATTGATTCTGCTGCATCTGCATCGCGTTGCGGGATGTCAGTTCCTGCCGCGTAGCAGTGTCCATTTCACTTTCGGATGTTGCCTTTTTTGAATACAGCGAGCGAATGCGTTCAAGATGGTTTTTTTGAAGCTGATTCTCTTCTTCTGCCAGCTGCAGCAACGTGGCAGTATTCTGAATATCGACATCGACTGCTTTCTGTTCTTCCAGAGCCTGGTCAACGCGAGCCTGCAGTCGCTGCTCTTCGAGCTGATAGTTGACGGGATCGATTTCGAAAAGTAAATCACCTTCATTGACGAATGTGCCGCTGCGAGTTGTTTCAAGTTTGCTTGCAACACGCCCGGTAACTTCTGCGCCGACTGTGAGTATTCGATAAGTTGATGCTTCGCCGTCAATGTCCAGATGGAATGGTTGATCCCACGGTTTGACAACTGCGACATCAACGAGTGGTGCGACATTCGCTGCGTCCTGCTTAGATGTGTCAGTCGGAACTTCTGGCTTGCGACCAAAGAAAATAAAGCCAGCCACTCCGAGGCCCAGGATCAGAATTGCTCCAAGGATATTGGCTGCGAGATGAAACGCGGTGTTGCCTTTTGTGACCTGCGAAGTTGCACCAGACGACGGCACTGCAGCAACTTTCTGTACTGCGGGTGTTTCAGTGACATTCATGCTTTTTTCCAGCATCTCATTTCTTGTTCGATCGATTCGGAAATTTAACGTGTTCGTGGGACGGGTGTCTAACGAGCAACAGCCCATGCTGGTGCTGCGTCAGAAAACTGCAAACGCTTGCCGTCCGGGCCGTTGAATGCAATGGATTCGGCATGCAGGCACATTGTAGGCTCCCCTGGCAACAGCGTCCTGTTATTGCCAGGTTTGTTTTCCGGAAGGTACGCTGGGTCGCAACAGATCGGGAAGCCCAGGGACCACAAATGCACGCGAATTTGATTTGTGCGGCCGGTCATAGGGAAACAGTGGATAAGTGATGTACCATCGTCCATGCGATGAATCACTTCGAATTCTGTAAATGCATCATCACCCTGCGGATCGAGCGTGCGAATACCACCAGCGTCCGGTTCGCGACTCAACGCCGCGTCGCATGAGAATTGATCATGGCCTGGATGACCGTGAACCTTCGCCAGATACGTTTTTTTTACCGTACGATTTTCGAATTGTTTCTGGACGATCGAAGCAACACGTTTGCGTTTGCATAGGACCATAATGCCTGATGTGTTGGCATCAAGCCGATGCACAATGTGCGGCCGCTGCGGGAAATAGACGAGGTTCAGAATGTATCGCATGGA
>JBDNFT010000872.1:0-6416 GCA_041689695.1 Planctomycetaceae bacterium
CCCCGGTGTGGTCTGTCGCCAGACGCACAGCTCCCCACGTCAGCACGGTTGAACGAACTCGCCATGACAGCAAGCCCATGAGCCCCCGTGACGGGATTCGGCATTCCTTTGCCACACCCGCTTTGTCCAGGACCGACTCAGCTCGATGCTCGAAGAGCGACAGCCAGGAAAGGAAGCGATCCTTTCATCTCTTAGACCGGCTGATAAAGCCGATTTTACCGAGACCTGTCCGCTCCATCATCGAACGTCAGCATGTTGCCCTTAGCCGATGCGTATTCGCATTCGGTTTGCCGGGCAACGGCATTTTGCCAGAGCTTGACGACCGGCAAACCATCACGGTTCGCCTACAGAACTCTTTGTGCCACAGCCCGCAAAAAATGTCACGCGGCAGTGTTCGATGCTGGACACATTTCTTGACCCAACCTCTGGACAATTGACTCCATTCCGTGGTAATTGGTGGGGAATGTTTAACCATGAAAGGAGTCAACAATGAATGATATCAAGAAAAAACCAGCATCAGCGCCAGTCAAAGTCTTCCGTCAGGGAGCCATCGCAGCATCCATCTGGAAACGCCAGGCCACCAGCGGCTTCGAATACTTCGACTTCACCATCAGTCGCTCGTGGAAAACATCCGCCACCGGCAAAGAAGGCTACTCCAGCAACTTCTTCGAACGCAACGTCGATGAGCTTCACACGGTGATTCACGAAGCCGCCAACTGGATTGAAAGCCAGCAAGCCAGCTTGCAGGAAAGCAACGAGTTCAAAGCTCAGGCCAATCTGCAAAAAGCGGCTTAGACGGAACAATGCCGTGATCACTTCCGGTCGCGGCCCATTGATTCAAGCGTTGTTTGTTATCTCACTCAAAAAAACAGCAGCACAAATCGCCGCAATCGGGCCGCACTGCGTACAAATTGAACAGCCGGAGTGAATGTGAGTCGCATCACAAAAAAGAACTGACGACGTGCATGAAAATACGAGATGAATAACACACAAAGCCTGTTCATCGAGCTCCGCGTTCCATAGTATTCAACTTCGCCCGGGTTGCTACTACCGACACACCGGTAACCACATTGATATTGCTTGCCATGAAACACGAGCAGTTACGTGCGGTTGCCGAGGATTCTGCTTTGAACCGTCGCAAAACAATTGAGTTTAATCTTCTTGGCAATGCCCAGGATTCCCTCCGGCAGGCGGTCCAGTTGCTTGCTTTCCAAGACGTGGGATCGCGTCACGCTCAGCTGAAGCACGCGATTGTTAACACCGCTCATTGCATCGAACTGCTTTTGAAGGAGAGGCTGCGGCGGGTACATCCTGCGTTCATCTGGGAAAAGGTCGAAAACTATGCAAGGCTTGACGCCAAAACTGTGACTGTCGATGCTGTCATTACACGGCTCAAACGCATTGGCAATGTTTCGATCACCGAAGCTGACGAGAGCGTTCTAAAGTCAATCCGGACCACGCGAAACGCCATCGAACATTATGAATGGTTTACCACGGAGAAGGAGGCGAAACTGATCATCGGCAACGCGCTAAGCTTCGTGTTTGCATTCGGAAAGATTGAACTCGGAATCGATCTTGCAAGTGATTTTCAAAAGGACGACACGTGGCGAACGTTGCTGGATGAACTCATGGAATTCGTTCGTTCACACAGCGCTAGGTTGCAAGAAGTCATACGAGCGAGTGGCGACGAGCCCGTTGAGTGTCAAGAATGTGGTGAAGTCACTGTTTCATGGCAGTCCGGGAGTTGCGAACTCTGTGGGCACTGGCAAGATTTTCAATGCCCGTCATGAAATCCGTCACCGGTCTACGTGCCCTGTACGTGAATGCGTCAATGCGCAATTGCGAGGACGGTTTATTGTTACCAGATTCCTCGAAACCTTGTTCGGTGCATGAAGTGCGGTGTAGCAAATGGTTTTCCAATTTGTTTGTGTAATCTGCACAATTGATTTTGGTCAGGGAATTCCCGCGCAGCAATCGGCAGGTAGGTGCTTCATTCTGGCGCAATGCCTTGTTTCAAAGTGTTCGGCAAATGCCGCTGATCATTGGTGCGCGATGAGTTCAGCTGAGAGTCGCGGAAGATAAAAAGCAACTTACCAAGTGCATGGTACCCAATCTGCTCTCGGCAGAGGAACGGCTACTGAAGAGTGAACTTAAACAATGACGCGAGCGAATCGGATAACACGTGCGTGGCGGTGGGATTCTTCCACAGAGTCGTTTCTTCAAATGTGTGGGGGATCACACATATTGCCGACAATTTAGTGATTTGGCACCGGAAATCATCGACGCTCGCGAATTTTTTCCGTTGAAAGAAACCATCGTCGCCATCGCGGACAAAACGGTCAATTGAGCGGACTGCCCTTAACAACCCGCTTGGCCGGTGCGTGCGGCTGGTAAGACGAATCGCCAACACGTTTGCAGAGTCCGGTCGCAGTTGTCGGAGGCTCTCGCAGAGCTTATCCCCGTATTTTTGCCATTCGTCCTGTCGGTTGCGAAAGATGACGGGTTCCGCACCGCCGAAGTATGACGTTGGAAGCGCTGGATCGTTATCGCCGACTCTATAGAAAGTGATTTCCAAACCGCTTGCATTCGGCACGACGAATGTCGATGGACCTCCAGACTCCATTAACCGATTGTGATTGCGCAACGCCGCTCCGCAGTTATCAAGAATCTGCGCTTTGTTTTTGCTCAATAGCGATGCGTCCGTCGAATCGACATCTATCTGAAAATTGTCGATTGAGAAAGTCAGATTTGACGGGATTGCACAGAGGCACTCGACGAGGTCGGTCAGGAATGCGCTTTGCTGTGTATTCGCCTCAGATGGCCTGATGCGCTTAACTTCTACGCAGCATGACTCACCTCGGAGCGTCAGAAGCAAGTCTGGATTGGCATCGGCAGTACCAAAGGGTTCATATTCGATGTGAGGTTGATCGTCGTCAAGAAGAAGCTTTGCGAGTTCGACTTCTGCGAGCACATCCGCCTCGTCTTCCTGGTTACGAGCAGCCCTTCGCACTTTCCGGGCAATCTTATCGACGTTGTAGTTAACGAATTTTGCGAATGAAGGGTGCGCATCACACCATGCGACGAAACGTCGAGTGTAGAAATCATCAGTAAAGTGAATCACCTGGACCAAGCGGAAGTACCCCATGTGGATTAAACGAATTGCAAAATGGTAGTAGCCTTGCTGGCAATCGAGTAGACGCTTTCTTTGGGCCGCAGAAAATCGCTCTAGTTTTTGCGGGATTGCAGTCTGAATGCCATTCGTTGGGCGATGTTTGGTCAGCAACAAGGCTCCGCCACAATCGCGATCAGCAATCTCACTGTATCTGGAGGTATTGGAGTCGATCAAAAAATAGAAATCCCGGTCTCCGGTTATCGATCGATGATCTCATCGCCTTCGACTTGTTTCAGCCACTGCATCTTGCTGTTCAGTGTCGCACCGTAACGCTGTCGGATGACATCGTAATGCGTTGCACACGGGCCGCAAGATCGGTGCCAGCAAAATATCCACCGTCAGGGGAAGTAGACTTGTTTCATTTTGTTATTCGGGCAAAATGACAAAACGCCAAACCGACCGGTGTTTGTATTGTCGGACGTAATTTCCTCCAACCCCTGTATCGGACCGCGGGGGCGAGGCTTGCGGCGCGGGGGCGTGCCGCGATGAAGAGCCGGATTAAGTTCAGCAGGAATCAGAGCAGATCCAGAACCTCGGTCAGTCGCACGACCGGGTTTTTCCTGCGCATCGAGTAAGCCGCAGCATTCCATAGACCGTTGTCGCCGTCAATCGCGATTGACCAGTTTTTCATGAACAGGGCAAATCGTTTGGCTTTCTGAATCTTCCATTTGCACAATTGATTTTTGTGTTGGAATTTCAGTACAAACAATAGGAGAACAATTCAGGATTCGGCGTAATGTGTGAACTTCATGGTCTTGGTCAGGGCCGATGAACTGAGTTCGCTAGATTTGGTTGTGTTGGAAGAGCAAATGTCATCAAAACGCAACGAGCCCCTTTCGGTCACTCACCCTGAACTTGCTCGGGAGTGGCATCCCGCGTTGAATGGCGATTTGACACCGGCAGACGTCGTTCCTGGCTCGAACAAAAAAGTCTGGTGGAAGTGTCCGAGGGGGCCAGACCATGAATGGGAAGCAGCGCTCTGTAATCGGACAAAGCGAAAGTCCGGATGTCCTTGCTGTTTGAACAAGCAGGTATCCGTCACGAATTCGCTGGCCACGATTTTTCCGGAGATTGCAGCGGAGTGGCATCCCACGAGGAATGGGGAACTGACACCGGCAGAAGTCGTTCCTGGCTCGAACAAGAAAGTCTGGTGGAAATGTCCGAAGGGGCCAGACCATGAATGGGAAGCCACAGTCAACCATCGGGCTGGCGAAAGAGGAACTGGTTGCCCGTTCTGTTCGAATAAGAAAGTGTCCGTCACGAATTCGTTAGCCACGCTGTGTCCTGAGATAGCGGCCGAGTGGCATCTTACCAAGAACGGCGGCCTGACACCGGCAGACGTCGTGGCTGGCTCGAATAAGAAGTTCTGGTGGAAGTGCCCAAACGGCGAGGACCATGAATGGGAAGCAGTACTCTGTAGTCGGACAGGCAGCCAGAATTGCGGATGCCCACGCTGTTCGAATAAAAAAGTGTCCTTCACGAATCCGGCAAGGGCAACGAGTTCGCTTGGCACAATGTTCCCCGCGATAGCGGCCGAGTGGCATCCCACGTTGAACGGTGATTTGACACCTGCCGATGTCATTGCGGGCTCGAATAAGAAGGTCTGGTGGAAGTGTCCGAAAGGCGAAGACCATGAATGGGAAGCAGCAGTGAGCAATCGGACAAGACAGAAAACCGAATGTCCGTGCTGTTCGAATTCTCAAGTCTCCATCACAAATTCGCTTGTCTCGCTATTCCCACAGATTGCTACTGAATGGCATCCCACGCGGAATGGGGATCTCACGCCAGCAAATATCGTCGCCAGTTCAAGCAAGAAAGTTTGGTGGAAGTGTGAGAACGGCGACGACCATGAATGGGAATCACAAGTTAGACGTCGGACAGCCGAAAAGGCTGGCTGTCCGTACTGTAGCGGCTACAAGGTGTCCGCTACTAATTCACTCGCCTCACGCTTTCCAGAGCTTTCAGCCGAGTGGCATCCCACAAAGAATGGCGATTTGACACCGGCAGACGTCAGCGCTGGCTCGAATAAGTACTTCTGGTGGAAGTGCCCAAAGGGCGCTGACCATGAATGGGAAGCCTGTCCAAATAATCGCACAGGAGGCCGGAAGTCTGGATGTCCAAGCTGTCACGGTAACAAAGCCTCTGTCACTAATTCGCTTGCGTCCCTTTTTCCAGACATAGCAGCTGAGTGGCATCCAACAAAGAACGGCGAATTGATACCGGCAAATGCAGTTGCTGGGTCGAACAAGAAAGTCTGGTGGAAATGCCCGAAAGGTGAGGACCACGAATGGGAAGCAACGTTGGGCGATCGCACCGGTGGCCCGAAATCGGGCTGTCCTTTTTGCGGCGGAGACAAAACCTCATGCACGAATTCGCTCGCCTTACTATTTCCGGAGATCGCTGCCGAATGGCATCCGACAAAGAATGGAGAATTGACCCCGGCAATCGTCACGGCGGGCTCGGGTAAGAAAGTCTGGTGGAAATGCCCCAAGGGACCCGACCACGAATGGGAGGCGACGTTGTCCAATCGAACAGGCAGTTGGAAAACCGGCTGTCCATGCTGTCGAGGATCCAAGCTGTCCGTAACGAATTCGCTCGCGTCACTATTCTCAGATCTTGCCGCTGAGTGGCATCCCACCAAGAATGCAGACTTGACTCCGAATGACGTCGTAGCAGGTTCGGCCAGGGAAGTCTGGTGGAAGTGTCCAATCGGAAAAGATCACGAATGGCAAGCAAGGCTCGCCTATCGCACCGGAGATGGCAGTGGCTGTCCGTTATGTAATTCCGGCTGGACGCTAGATAACGTTCGCCGGTTCGTCCAGTCATTGCTCGATCAGCATCTGCTACAAACGCTCTCACCTGCGGAATTGCTCTTACTGGCTCAGCAAAACGGACTGGCAGCAAACAAAATGCGTCGTTCGGAGTTTGTGAAGGCGTTGACGTCTGGTCGACTTTCGGCAGAGGCACTAGAACAATTCGCAGACGGTGATTCGGGGTCTGAACTGTTACAACTGTTCGGTGGCGTCTCAGCGGAAGATCTCATTGAGAGTTCGCCAGACGACAGTCCTGATATGAACGTCGATGATGAAATTATGGATGCCAGCATCGACATCGTCCCCGCTGACCGGCTGCCTGAAGTGTCTGCGAATGCGATTCTGGATTCTCTGGAGTCTGATCTTTGGTCAACGGCGGATGAAGAAGCGGTTGAGTTTCTCGTCGCCAGCGGAATCGCGAAGCTGTGGAA
>JBDNFT010000873.1:0-4398 GCA_041689695.1 Planctomycetaceae bacterium
GCGCCTTCCATCGTCTGAATGAAACCAAGTGGAGTCGTCCCCGGACGCTTTTCACAATCCTGAAAATGAGCGTTCAGATCATCCTTTGTACGAATCGCACGCAGAAACCCGGCACGTTCCATGGCTCGATGCCACGCCAGATGAGCGTGTGCCATCGCGTAACATGTGGCTGGGGACGACCAGCCGAAGCTGTGATTGATTTCGCGTTCCTGGCGAGCCAGCAGCGTCGAAAGGCAGACACGAATCTCGCCGTGCCGCAGTTCTGGAAAACTCAGTGTGCTGCCACACCGACCGGCTTCTGTCATGCCAAGCGCTCGTTCCTGCGCTCGCAGTTCCGAAACGTCGCATCGAAGGTCACGATTCCAGTCCACGCCGTTCAGGGCAAGATCCAAATGAGCGTCAAAGATCAGCATTCGATTCTCCTTAGAATCAACTTACCGGTGAAAATTTTACTTCGGAAAGGCGATACACGGTTGTCGAAAATCCGGCATCCGTCAACTCAATGATTCTGTAACCAGGCGGCTCAGCCACAAAGGTTGGAACACTGCCTGTCGGACTAGACTGAATTCCAGTCGCGGGCGTCGTGAAGATCCTTGCACTGCCAATCTGCGTCGAAAATTCGTGATGCACATGGCCACAGCAGACCAGTTGAATTCGACTTTCTGCCTTGAACAGATCGTGGAGCAATTCTTTGCCGGACAAACCGATTGGATCCATCCACAAACTGCCAACATCGACAGGCGGATGATGCATAAACAATGCGACACGGCTCGGATTGAGCAAGGAAATCTGCTGAAGAATCCATTCGATCTGGTCCGCTTCGATTTTTCCGGGCACGGCACCTGGAACATGGGTGTCCAGGCCAAGACATAACCATTGCCCGGCGGAAAACGAAAACGTAATTCGATCGTGCCCCACGCCTCGTACCAAATCGCCAAAAACGGATCTCAATACCGTTCGATCGTCGTGATTTCCTGGCACCTGCCACAGTCGATCCAGCCATGGAGTCAGTATTTTTCGGACGGCAGCATAACTTTCCGGCAATTCGTCATGTGTGTGGTCGCCAGTGATCACGACATGGTCAAACGTGCGTTCCTTCGCGAGAATATGTCCCACGACATCTTCCAGCAGTTCACGCGTAGGAATCCCTTTTAGACGAGCATTCGCGTCTTTAAAGACATGCAGATCGGTGAGTTGCAGTATTCTGACAGTGGGCATGGACTATGATTCTTCTATTTCTATTCTCGAGTGCTGCGATCGCGAGCGAGCGGCAACAGTGTTTGCGCGATCAGAAACAAGACCAACGGAGCGATCCAGAGGACTCGCAGGATATGCAGCACAAAATCGGGCAACGTGACAAGTTGTGCCAGAATCAAATAGGCGACCATCCCAAACATCATAAATGTCAGAATGCCGCAGCCCATTGCCGTCATCTGACTTTTAAAGACACCTTTTTCGCTGCCGGAATCAAAATGCACATCCACCGTTCTGCGCCGACGCAATGATTTGCTGACCGCTTCCGCAAGTTCAAGTGTCACAGAAAATGCATCCATCCATTTTCCGCAGAGTTCACGCGATGCACAAACAGTCACGATTCGATTCAATACAGGAGTCGATTCCTCAATCGGCACAGAACGAGTCGTCGCATTGTTTTGAGAAATTTGCAGCAATCGAAGCGTTCCAGAATCTGCTGCGGGTTTGATTGTCATCGTCGCTGGCGGCAGAACCTTCTCGGCCGACGGTGCAGCACTGAGTGTGATTAATCGTGATAGTAGACTGCCATCGGGCGCGCTTGATTCCAGGGCCGTGACTTGAGTGAATTTGAATCCACTGGCGGATAAATAATCGAGCCCCTGGATTACACTTTGATGCAACAGGCGAAGGCTGGTCTGGTTGAGCGGAAGTTCAATCGACAACTGTCGAATCGCGAGTTCATTCAATCCCAGATCGACTGCAGACAACGGCAAATCGCTCATCACCGCGCGGGGCAACAGCGGCATAATGCCGCATTGCGACTCATCGAGAATCAGATGCAGTTCAAACGAGTACGCAGGAGAACATTCGGCTGGAGGAATCACGACGACGTTGCGAGCCGATTGCGCGGCCGCTCGGACAATTCTGAGCGATTCGTCCAGATCGTCAATCGCAATAATAACAGTGTCTACATCGCTGGCTAGCAACGCATCTTCGACGGATGCGGCTAGGGTCACGGGAACACCACTGCGACTGGCAACGGACGCAAGTTCCCCTGCCAGCGCGCAGTACACCAGAGTGTGTTCTGTGGACGCAGCAAGTTCACGCAGCACGTCAAATGCAGTCGGGTTGTTGCCAGCAAGGGCGAATTTCATGGCATAGAGTCCTTCATTATTACAGAGTTTAGGCCACGTAGCGGGATCGTCGAGCGACCTGCCGCAATTTTCAATCACTTCCCGAACTTGTTAACTTGCCTGTAGCGAAAGTCGTCAAGACTTTCGGCACGCACCTGTAGCGAAAGTCGTCAAGACTTTCGGCACTTTTTGCCATGCCGACGACGCCGAAAGTCTTGACGACTTTCGCTACGAGGGCTTGTCCGCGTATTTTGGATCGGGACGACGAAAGCATTCCGTCCGCCTCAAAAATGCCAATGTCCGCCAAATTTCGTCCCAACCTTGTTCGGAAAATAGTCTCAGCCGTGCCGCACCAGGCAACAAGCAGCCGGTGTACGGATACGCCGCGAACGCATCTTCATCAACGAGCCCTTTGCGTTCCGGATTCCGGGCGACGTACTCTGCTGTTGACTCAATTGCATCTCGTTCTAATTCTGCTTCCTTTAGCACGTGGTCGTAAGCCTGAAGTTGAAGCTGAAACCCAATTCGGTTCAACGTATCATTCAAGTCCTTACGGAAAGATTTCAACGCAGTAATTTGGTTCGACTGCTCCGCCAGTCCTGTCCACAGGAGATGGATATGGTCCGGCATCAAGCAATAAATAGGACAAGCCAACTGGTGACGGAACAATGCGTGAGTGAGTAGTTCCCGAAATTTGTAGAGGAATCTTGCATCAAGCCATCCCGTCTTTCGGTCATCAATTGTCAATGTCCAGTGAACCCATGCGTGTCCGATGTAGAATTCCGCCGACAATCGTTTCAGTCTTTGTTTGTGCTTGTCGATCATCGCTTAATCGTAGCGAAAGTCGTCAAGATTTTCGGGCACGCCTAACCGGATTTTCGCGTTTCCACGTCGCTGCCAATCCCATGTAGCGAAAGTCGTCAAGATTTTCGGCACTTTTTGCCCTGCCGCCGCCGAAAGTCTTGACGACTTTCGCTACCGGAGAAATTCTGCGAGCTTTGAAAACGATCATTGATTTGCCCATTCGGTGACTTCGCTCAGAGACGGAAATGCCGTCTGAGTGCCAAAGCGAGTGACAGAAATGGCGGCGACAATGCTGGCTCGCCGCGCCGCTTCTCTCAAATCCAGACCATCCGCCAGTGAAACGGCCAAAGCGGCCGTGAAGGCATCTCCGGCTCCCGTGGTATCGACCGCCTTAACTTTCATGGCCGGGATGTGGGTTGCTCCAGTATCGTCCACTACCAGTGCGCCGTTGCCGCCCATCGTCAGGATCACACGTTTGACGCCGCGATTCCGAAGCAGCTCCGCAGCATGTACGGCATCGTCGTGACTTTCGGCAGGTTGGCAGACAAGCGGCGTATCCAGATGCTCGTCGGTAACGAAAGTCGTCGGGGCTTTCGGTTGCGATTCTTGCCGACTGCCGAAACTCTTGACGAGTTTCGCTACGGTATCGGGACAACCGCACAAAGCGGCGATTTCTGTCATGTTCGGCACGCACAAGTCGCAGAGCGCGAGCAGTTCATCCGTGACGAAAGCTACCGGAGCTGGTGTCAGCACTGTCAGAGCTCCCGCAGCACGAGCGATCCGAAACGCAGCCACGGTTGCATCGATTGGTGTTTCCAATTGACACAGCACGAGGTTTGCCTGCTCAATCACCGATGACGCTGCGTTGATGTCGTTGGAAGTTAAGCCTTCGTTGGCACCAGCGATAACGATGATGCAATTTTCTGCATGGTCATCGACGAGTATTGCTGCAGTGCCTGTCGGCCGATCTGCATCCTGCTTAATGAAGGAAGTATCGATGCCTTCTGCCTGATAGGCGTGAAGTGCCTGCGTGCCGAAAGTGTCGTTTCCAACTCGTGCGACAAAGGTAACGTGTGCGCCAAGCCTCGCGGCTGCGACGGCTTGGTTAGCACCTTTGCCGCCCATACCCTGATGTAATGAATGGCCAGCCAGTGTTTCACCAGGCATGGGCAATCGAGGCGTGCGAAAAGTCAAGTCCAGGTTCGCCGACCCGACGACGCAAATCCTGCCTGATGCTGTTTTCACTTCACTCATTTCAGATGTTAAC
>JBDNFT010000874.1:0-3201 GCA_041689695.1 Planctomycetaceae bacterium
CCTGATTTTACGTTTTGCAGCAATTCCTGTGGATTCACATCGATTATGCGTCTCACTACAATTGAATAATGAAATCAATCGAACTATTTGCTGGAGCCGGTGGACTTGCACTGGCGACCGCTAACGCCAAGTTTCACCACAAAGCTGTTTTCGAGTGGAACCCGAACGCTTGTTCGACGCTGCGCCGCAATCAGGCAGATGGACTCAGACAGTTAAACGGTGCTAGAATCGTAGAAGGGGACATCAGCGATTTTGATTTTCGCGAATTTGCCGGAGACATCGACCTGGTTTCCGGTGGTCCACCTTGCCAACCGTTCTCTATTGGTGGTAACCATGTCGGCATGGACGATCGCCGAAACATGTTTCCGCATGCTATTCGGGCAGTTCGCGAGATCGCTCCAAAGGCATTCTTCTTTGAAAATGTCAAAGGTCTTTTGCGAGAGAACTTCGCCAATTACTACCAGTACATCATTCATCAGTTGACCTTTCCTGAGATGATACCAATCGGCGATGAAGATTGGACCGTTCATCTGGCTCGACTGGAAAAAGCTGTTACCAAAGGCCAGAGGTCCGGGCTCAAATATAACGTGATTTATCAAGTGATGAACGCGGCAGACTATGGCGTTCCGCAGCATAGACATCGTGTCTTAATTGTTGGGATTCGTTCTGATTTGAACCTTCAATTCTCCTTTCCAATGCAAACACATGAGCAGGATGGATTGATCTACGACAAATGGATTACTGGCGAGTATTGGGATCGGCACAGAATTCCAGCAAAGGATCGGCCAGAACCACCACGTCAACTACGTCGAAAGATTTCAGACCTTCGCTGCCTTTTTCCCGGAATGTTACTTCCAGCATGGAGGACCGTTCGAGATGCCATCGGAGATCTGCCTGAAATTGCGCCAGGTGCTTCGTGCAGCAAGTTTGCCAATCACTTTTGCAATCCGGGAGCCCGGTCGTATGCTGGGCATACGGGTAGTCCGTATGACGAGCCAGCAAAAGCATTGAAAGCTGGAGATCATGGAGTGCCAGGGGGCGAGAACACTCTTCGGTTTGAGGATGGTTCCGTTCGATACTTTAGCGTTCGAGAGTGTGCCCGAATCCAAACATTCCCCGATGAATGGACATTCGAGGGTTCATGGACGGAATCAATGAGACAACTTGGCAACGCGGTTCCAGTCACCATGTGTGAAGTTGCTGCGAATCAATTGGCTGACCTGCTTGTATGTAAGAAGGTCGGGGCGAATGGCTAAGAAGGTTTCCGCACGAAACAAATCGACGAATCCCGGACGAAGTGAAGCTCATCGTTCCGGGTCAGTTGTAGAGCCCTTTGATCGCGAGAAACACGTCTATAAGAATGATGCGTTCGTTGAACTCGTGAAAGACGCTGTCCGATTTTTTAATGGAACACCGGTTCATCGTTTGCCTCGTCCTGAGAAGTTTTTCGGCACTGGAGTTTACGCACTTTATTACACGGGCAACGCAGTCCCGTACTCCAAGTACTCGGAGCTAAATCGGCTTGCTTATGACTTTCCAATTTACATCGGCAAGGCGGTTCCCCAAGGCTGGCGTCAGTCACGAACGGAGCATACCGAAGATTCAAAAGCGTCGGAGCTATACTCGCGACTCAACCAACATGCGAACAGCATCCGAAAAGTTGCGAGTCTTTCAATCGACGATTTTTCTTGCCGATTCATGATCTTTGAAGGTGCAAGTTCTGACATGATCGGTACGCTGGAAGCCGCAGTCATCAAATGGAAGCGTCCGATTTGGAATAGCTGTCTCGATGGGTTTGGAAATCATGATCCCGGTAAGGGAAGATACAAACAGGCGAAATCGGATTGGGATGTAGTCCATCCAGGACGCCCTTGGGCAGTAAAATGCAAAGGCAAAACTCCGAGTCGCGCGAGCCTTCTCAAAGGAATTGAGAATTTTTGGGCACGTGTGGGGCAAACCTCAAGTGGCGCGATGGATCCGAGCGGCGGGACCGATTTCGTGTAAACTGATGGAAGCACGAAATGGGACACGATGAGCGATAAGTTCGTCGTCGCTGGCAATGCCGCAGAAGTCGAAACAGGTCATTTCATACGTTCGCATCGTCTCGGCTTGCGGTCCATCCACTGAGCAATCAGCATCGGAGGACAGGTCGGGCTACTTTTCTGACAGCGTGACATTCAGCCGCTTGCCAACTGCATGCGCCAGCTTCTTCAGAGTATCGAGCGTTGGAGATCCTGCACCGCTGAAGAGTCGCGACAGGTTTGCACGGTCGATCCCAGTTCTGGCTTTGATGTTTTCCAACGACAGATTCTGTCTGTCACGTTCCGCGCTGATCGCTGCCACAATGTCAGCAATCTGCGCTTCTTCCGCATCCAGCCGCGCGAATGCTTGACGGGCTTGCTGTTTTGTGGCAGCAATCACTTCCGGACGCTCCTCTTCGGCAATCGCCTTTCGAAGTCTGTCCCGCATCGCTGGCGTCAGCGCGGGCACCAGTCTGACGGAAGCCTCGTTTGATGCCATTGACTTCTTTTTCATGGCTTGTCCTTTAGCTCGAACCCAGTAATCGGGAGCACGCACCATTCCACTTCAATCCACTCGAAGACATACTGCCAGTCCTGGCAAGTCAGCCCGTGTTGCTGCACTTTATCGACACTCTCGCCCTGTTCGTCGGACCAGAGATATGCGTAAACTGCCATCCGTCATTCCTTCTGAGTGTTGGCACAAGATACAACACTGATTGGGTGTTGGCAATAGCGAAAAGCGAATGGTTTGAAGCTCATTGCTGATTCGATGATCTGCGGCCCGATACTGTTCGGCCAAAGACAAATGCGGCTAACATGAGCTGGTGCCATGCACCTGAAAGCTTTGTGTGATTCGCAACTGGACGCAACCAAACCGCCTGATCGGCAACACTTCAGCGTACCGATTCACCGTCGGCAGTCATCCAGAAATCTTCTCTCGATTCCTTGATGATTTCCAATCGGTGCTGGCCGCGTATCCGAATTCGCAGACATACATATCTTCATGCCTGGAAAATACGATTGAGTTCTGGCCGACAGAATGGTGTCGCAGTTTCAAACGCCACTGCGTCCCACGCGGTGTGACTCGCTGGTTTCGCTAGCCGTTGTTGCCGACTGGTGCGAAGCTTGTTGCTTTCCCCGGCCAGCCGAATCCTCACGAAGCGGTCAAAGGCATCTGGCC
>JBDNFT010000875.1:0-3071 GCA_041689695.1 Planctomycetaceae bacterium
CCAGCCAGCCGGAGTCAGATTCCAGACATGTACCGGCTGCAAGTTTGTGACGGTCAGTGACGATCGTCAGCGGAGTGTGAGTATCTTTGTGTGTCAGTTGCATGCGGGTGACACGAGCGGTTGGTATCAGCACCGTAAATTCCGGCGACGCAAATGGAGCAACAAAAGTCACATCATTGGCATTGTGGCTGATGGCAGTGAGTTCCTTTGCCGCCCAGTAGCGTGCGATCTCGCTGAGCTTCATCCAGTGCAGATTGTCAAAGCGTTGATGCAGCCGATCGACAACGGTCTTGAAGACGTTAAACCCGTGTTCCGTGCCGTTGTAGTACATGCCCGGCCAGTGACAAACCATAATCGCAGGTTCTTGTTTTTCGATGACCTCCACCATTCGGCCAGATTGAAGATCAGCCGTAATGAATTGATCCGGACTGCCTGGTTCCGTGCCATCCCAGCCTCCAAACCAGTCGCCCGTGCAACCAATGACTGACACCACACACTCCGGGTTGTTGCCATCCAGGCCTTTGGCATATTCAACTCGCGGCACGACGCTGCTGTCATCGGTATACAGAAATTTGAAGTAGTGAGGGATTTCAGAACCGAACACGTGGCGAACCGATTGCAGTGTCGCTTGAGCCAGTTCCGGGACGACTTTACCAGCGAAGCCGCCAGGTGTTGTGATACCGTCACATGGCAAACCAGCGTTCTTCAGAATCTGCAGTGAGTAGGTCAAATAATCCGCAAGCTGGTCCACGGATTTTACGTCAGTCCATTGCCAGTTTTCCATCCATTGCGGTCCACGATCGGGAAAAGGACGTCCTGTTTTGGTGTCGATCACGCGTGTGTGAGTCGCCATTTCCGGATGAATGTCCCAATTCGGCAGCATCAGTTCACGTACAAGCTGAATGCTGTCTTGCAGTTGCCGATGACTCCAGCCGGGCAATTCACGATCCACCCATCCGACGCAGGCCGGTTGAGGCACAATGCTGTATTTGCCTCGCACGCCGCGTTCAGCACACCATTCTCCGAAGTCTCGCACGAAGCTGTCGGGGATCTCGCGTGGCCACGTTGTCCATGGTCTGCGATAGTCGTCTCGCTGCGGCCATGTCTCAGAGAATTGCGGCATCGCAAAGTACGCCAAATTCACCAGGCATGTGGAATCATCAATGATCATTGAAACGGGCACGCGGTTTCGAGGGTTAACAACCTTGACTGTCGGATCCTGCTTTGGCCTTTCGCCGCTGACTTGCACAGGTTCAACTGATATAGCGTAGCCAGCGGCACCGTTCGTCAGACAGCTCAGTCCCACAGGCCCTAAAACTGCAGCAGCGTTCAAAAATCGTCGTCGCGTCATGTCACCCATGGAATAAACTTTCGACATCAGAGGGGATTGAATTTACCAGTCTGGGAATGTGGGCCAAATGTACAGACCTCGATAATATACAGTATTTCATGTTTTGGGGACTCGTGGAAGTAGCGGTCTCCTGGAGGTGGCATATTCTGTTGGCGCGGCCTACTATAGAAGTTGCGGATTTCTGAAGGCATCGGCTAAGCGTCTGCAATTCCTCGCCTGTTACCACTAAAAAATCATAGTTGAAATGGCATCAGTTCCAACTCGTATTGATGGCCCAGTCGCAGTGATTGGCGACGTTCATGGTCAGACAGGGCAACTTCGTGAGATTATCGGTCAGCTCGCGCGACTGCCCGACATTCACAGGCGATGGATCGTGTTTATTGGCGACCTCGTTGATCGCGGTCCCGATCCTGCTGGCACAGTCCAATTGTACTGTGATCTGGTGACTCAGCACGAAAAAGTCACGTGGGTCTGTGGAAATCATGAACTGGCGATGGCTGGAACTCTGGGGTTGATTCCAACGCCGGACTATATTGATTTTCGAGGTCGCTGGACTCATCATTATGATTCGCACACGACGTTCGAATCGTATGGTGTTGAACACAAAGATATCAAAGGTCTAAAAGCAGCTTTGCCAGAAGAGCACAGGCGATTATTGTCGGACTTGCCGTGGAGCGTCGAGCACCGGGACTATCTTTTCGTCCATGCGGGGCTGGACCGAAATCTGCCTTTCGAAACTCAGATTCGAATTCTGCGGGAACGCGACTACACGCTTAGCCATCCGCCGTGGCTGTATTCCAAAGACTTTATCCTAACGGGTCCGCCAAACGATTGTCCAGTGCCGATCGTTCTCGGACACGTACCAGTCGGCAAAGTTGAATTTGGCAACGGCATGATCAAGACCGACACCACCGGGGGCATCGGTGGCGCACTCAGTTGCGTTCTGCTCCCCGAAAATGTTGTCCTGCAATCAAGCGTCGTGGGCATTGCCCCCGTTGCCGAGGCCCCGGTCAAAAAGAAGCGTTCGTGGTGGTAGTTCGACTGCCGCAGGTTAATTTTTTCTGAAAGAACTGAAAGGAAAAGTTATGCGATTTGTATTTGCGGCCCTGATTTGTATGAGTTGTCTAAGTCAGGCGGGTGCAGAGATTAAGACGCAGGTTGTTGAATACAAAGACGGTAATGTGACGCTGGAAGGCTTCGTCGCGTGGGATTCGGCAAAAGCTGACAAGCCGATGCCGGGAGTCCTTGTCGTTCATCAATGGATGGGGCTGACCGACTACGAAAAAGGTCGTTGCCGCCAGCTTGCTGAACTTGGCTACGTGAGCTTCGCGCTGGATATTTATGGCGAAGGCATTCGCCCGGACAATCCGCAGGATGCTGCCAAACAAGCGGGCATCTACAAGACCGATCGTGAACTCTATCGCCGTCGTCTGAATCTTGGTTTGGCGCAATTGCAGGCTCAGGCATCTGTATCCAAGAAACAAATCGCCGCGATCGGATATTGCTTCGGTGGCACAGGTGTGCTGGAACTTGCTCGCAGTGGTGCTGAAGTGTCCGGGGTGGTCAGCTTTCACGGTGGACTCGATTCACCTCAACCGGAAGCCGGCAAGAACATCAAATGCAAGATCCTTGTGTGCCATGGAGCAGACGATCCATTTGTCCCGGCCAAAGACATTGAGGCTTTCAAGTCGGAATTGAATGAGGCAAAAGTTGATTGGCA
>JBDNFT010000876.1:0-8776 GCA_041689695.1 Planctomycetaceae bacterium
AGCGTGATCATGTCGCCGTCCTGGACAAGTGCGAGTGGTCCGCCCACAAAGGATTCCGGCGAGACATGCAGCACACAAGCTCCGTAACTTGTGCCGCTCATGCGAGCGTCGCTGATTCGCACCATATCACGCCCGCCTTGTTCCAAAAGGTACTTCGGAATTGGCAACATGCCCCATTCCGGAATGCCGGGTCCTCCCAGCGGCCCTGCGTTTTGCAGCACGATGATATGATCCTTCGTTAATGCCAGCGATGGATCATCAATGCGAGCTTTCAGGTCAGGATAATTCTTGAACACCACTGCCGGGCCGCGATGCTGCAGTAGTTGTGCTTCCGCCGCCGCCGGTTTGATGACGCAGCCGTCCGGAGCCAGGTTGCCTCGCAATACAGACAGGCTGCCCGTTGCACAGATGGGATTGCTGCGAACGCGAATGACATCTTCATCCCAGATTTTTGCACCTTCAATGGCCGTCTTTAAGGTCTGACCTTCCACCGTTTGAGCATCCAAATGCAACAAGTCGCCAATTTGTACCAGCAGAGCATTCAGGCCGCCCGCGTCGAAGAAATCTGCCATGACATATTTTCCGGCTGGACGCAAATTGGCAAGCACTGGAGTTCGCTGTGATGCCTTGTCGAAATCTTCGAGCGTGACTTTTACGTCGGTTCGACCGGCCATCGCCATCAGATGCACAATGGCATTCGTTGAACCACCGATTGCCATCAATGTCGTGATGGCATTTTCAAACGCCTTGCGATTCAGAATCTCAGTCGGCTTGACGTTTTGCCACGCGAGTTCCACTGCCTGACGTCCAGTCATTGCTGCCATGCGAGCGTGACCGGAATGCGTGGCAGGAACTGAACTTGCTCCAGCCAGCGTCATGCCCATCACTTCAGCCAGCGCCGTCATTGTCGAAGCGGTTCCCATCGTCATACAATGACCGGGCGATGCTGCAATATGATCTTCCAACTGGCACCATGCTTCGCACGACAGTCGTCCAGCACCGCGTTCTGCCCAGAATCTCCAGACATCTGTACCACTGGCGAGTTGTTCGCCATGCCATGCCGTTCGATTCATCGGTCCGCCCGGCATCACGATCGACGGAATATCCGCGCTGAGCGCGCCCATGAGCAGAGCTGGCGTCGTCTTGTCGCAGCCGACCATCAGCACGGCGGCGTCGATCGGATACGTTCGCAGCACTTCTTCAGCTTCCATCGCGGAAAAGTTGCGATAGTACATCGACGTTGGCTTCATAAATGTTTCGCTGAGCCCCATGACAGGAATCTCAACGGGAAACCCGCCCGCTTGCCACACTCCGCGTTTGATATCTTCCACACGCTGCTTAAAGTGTGCGTGGCAGGAAATCAGATCATTCCATGTGTTCAGGATCCCAATGACCGGTTTGCCTTCAAAGTCCTCCGTCGAGAAACCCGATTGTTTCTGGCGCGATCGATGTCCAAACGATCTCAGATCGTCAGGGCCGAGATATCGAAAACTGCGAAGTTGTTCCGGCTGCAGCCGTGTGCGCGAAGTCATGTGGATTTTTTTATGTTGAGTGTTTTGTATTATGACATGAAAGACGGAATGATATGCGGATGGTCGGATGCGATGGAAGTTAACGGCGTCTGAAAAGCTCCAGCAAAGTCCTTGACTCGAAAGTTCTGCGGGGGGGGGGGGCAATTTATTACTTGAGGTTTTTTCATTCATTGTCGCTCTCCGTCTTATGTCGATGCGATTTGTGTTCCTAATCGTCCTGTCATTCATCGTCCTGTCACTAAAAAACCGGGTGTCAATTTGAACCGCGGCTGCCTGATCAACGGATCGCGCGAATCCGATGTGCGGTTTCTGTGTCGTCTCCGGAAACTTCAATTGACAGGACGATTAAGGTCAGGACGATGAATCGCAGGATTGAATACGATTCAAAGTCGATCAAAGGCCACAGTTTTCTGCAACACACATTGTTCCTGCAATCCTTGAGACACCTTCAACGAGACTGAAATCATGCAAAGATTGAAACCTGTTTGTTCTCTCGCATTCGCTGCAAGTCTGGTATTTGCGGTTGTATTGAGCGCCAGCCCAAACACAAACGGTCAGGATAAAACGAAGGCGAATACCGATACCGCTGACGTTGTGATCTACGGTGGCACATCCGCCGGTGTGGCCGCAGCAATTCAGGTCTCGCGCATGGGACGCAGTGTGATCCTGATTGAACCCGGCAAACACATCGGTGGCCTGACTGCCGGTGGCCTTGGTTTCACAGATAGCGGCGACAAAAAGGTCATCGGCGGTATTGCTCGCGAATTCTATCGACGGATTCACAAGCATTACGAGTCCCCGGAAGCCTGGGTCTTCGAAAAGGCTACGGCGCATGGTCGCTTTCGACCAAATGAAGACGCCATGTGGACGTTTGAACCGAAAGTTGCGGAAGCCTTGTTTCACGAAATGCTCACCGAGGCCAAAGTGACACTCGTGATGACAGAGCAACTGAATCGTGCGACCGGCGTTAAGCTTCACGGATCGCTGATTGAATCCATTACGATGGAATCCGGCCGAACTTTTCGCGGTGCGCAGTTCATTGATGGAACTTATGAAGGAGACCTGATGGCAGCGGCGGGAGTTCGCTATACCGTGGGTCGTGAAGCGAACTCGCTGCACAACGAAACATTGAATGGCAACCAGGTCAAAGCGAATACTCACAATCACCGCTTTGTCAAAAATGTTGATCCGTACGTCAAACAAGGCGAGCCATCAAGTGGCTTACTGCCTGGAATCGAAGCTGATGGCCCCGGTGTCGATGGCACTGGAGATCATCGTGTGCAGGCATATTGCTTTCGCATGTGTATGAGCAACGTGCCGGAAAATAGCGTCCCGTTTCCAAAGCCAGACAACTACGACGAGAACCGCTACGAGTTGTTGTTTCGCAACTTCGAAGCGGGCGATCTGCGGTTTCCATTGAGCCCGGACATGATGCCCAACGGAAAGACCGACACAAACAACAACTCCGCTTTTTCAACAGATTATCTGGGCGGCAATTACAAATATCCAGATGCAAGCTACGCAGAACGAGCGGCCATTATTCGCGATCATGAAGATTACCAAAAAGGGCTGATGTGGAGTTTGGCTAACCATCCGCGTGTACCAGAATCCATTCGCAAAGAAATGTCAAAGTGGGGGCTGCCTAAAGATGAGTTCGTTAACAACGGCAACTGGCCGCATCAGCTTTACATCCGCGAAGCTCGCCGCATGGTCAGCGACTACGTTGTGTCAGAACTTGACTGCCGCCGAGTTCGTATCGCAGAAGATTCGGTTGGTTTGGGAAGCTACAACATGGATTCGCACAACGTCCGTCGCTTTGTGACGGCCGAGGGCTTCGTGCAGAATGAAGGTGACATCCAGGTTTCGCCCGGTGGACCGTACCTGATTAGCTATCGCTCGATCATTCCATCCAAAGATCAAATCAGCAATCTGGCTGTGCCTGCGGCGTTGTCTTCAACTCACATCGCGTTCGGGTCAATTCGCATGGAGCCTGTCTTTATGATTCTGGGCCAAAGTGCGGCGACTGCTGCCGTCCTGGCGATAGAGTCTAAGGTCGCGCTGCAGTCACTTCCCTATGCCAAATTGCGAGAGCGAATGTTAAAGGACGGTCAGGTGCTCGATCTTCCGCCCACTGCGCATAAGAAAGTAGTGACGTCAAAAGCCAGTTTGCCGGGCATTGTGATGGATGACACGGATGCAGAATTGACAGGAGTCTGGACACACAGTGCTTCCACGGGTGGATATGTCGGACATGACTACATTCACGATGCTGATGTGGAAAAGGGAATGAAAACAGCGCGATGGACTTTAAAGGCACCGACATCCGGCGAGTTTGATCTAAGAATCAGCTATTCACAAAACCCAAACCGTGCCACGAATGTTCCGGTACGGATTACTGCTGGCGACACGACCAGGACCGTGACGGTGAACCAACAGAAGACGCCTGCCGTTGATGGTCTGTTTCAGAAGGTGGAGACATTGAAACTGAAGGCAGGCGAAGTTGTCGAAGTCGTCGTTTCGAATGAAGGTACAAATGGCCATGTGATCGCAGATGCGGTTCAGTTGCTGCAGGTAAAATAACGAGGCCACTGTCATGATTTTCATGCCAACGGTTGAATTATTTGATTCTTTCGCCAAAGCCGATGAGGCAGCTCGTCGAGAGTATTGCCCAATGACTTGTGCGTGAGTGCTTATCCCGAGGGTCAAACTGCCCCCGACTTAAAAGAGTTCTTAAATCTGTTGTGTCCGCACCGCATTAAATACTTGCTCGTCCAGGCTGAGCAAAACGATTACAATTATGAGTGAGATTCTGATCAGGAAGAATCGCAGCAGAGTCTGGACATAGACTGGAGCAAGATTGAACCATGATGCGATCGCTGATTTTTATTCTTGTGGTGTCCGCATGCTTTCGTGCTGGATTTGCGGATGATGCAGAGAAGATCGAATTCTTTGAATCTCGAATTCGCCCGGTGCTGGTTGAGTACTGCTATTCGTGTCATTCGGCTGACGCCAAGGATGTGAAAGGTGGCTTGCTGCTGGATTCACGGCAGGGTGTTATGCTGGGAGGAGATTCCGGCCCGGCATTAGTTCCGGGAGATTCCAAGGCCAGCTTGATCCTCGACGCCATGCGGCACGAGTCGTTGGAAATGCCGCCTGACCGGAAGCTCCCCGATAACATTATCGAAGATTTTTCGACATGGATTCAGAATGGTGCCGTTGATCCTCGCAGCGGCGATGTTGTACGCAAGAAAACTGTGATCGATCTGGAGCAGGGGCGAGAGTTCTGGAGTTTCCGTCCGGTGCAGCGGCCTCCAATACCGGTGACGGATGTTCCCTGGGCGACGACTGATATCGATCGACTCATTGCGGCTCAACAACAGACCGCAGATGAAACCGGTGAAGGTGTCGATCGGGCTGTGCAAGCGACACCGGATGTTCTGATCCGAAGGCTGACGTATGTGCTGATCGGTTTGCCACCGACTTTGGCCGAGCAGGAGAAATTCGCCAGTGCATGGGCGAATAATCCAGACGCAGCGATGGAAACAACGGTGGACCGATTGCTGGAGTCGCCGCAGTTTGGTGAACGCTGGGGACGTCACTGGCTGGATGTCGCTCGCTTCTCAGAATCCACCGGCGGCGGTCGAAGTCTGATGCTGCCGGATGCCTGGCGATTCCGAGACTACGTAATTCAATCATTCAATACCGACAAGCCATTCAACCAACTGGTGCGTGAACATATTTCCGGTGACCTGTTGCCGTCTGACAGCGACGCGCAGCATGACGAACAATTGGTTGGTGTCGGGTATCTGATGCTGGGGGCGATTAACTACGAGGAGCAGGACAAAGATCAACTTCGCATGGACGTGGTGGACGAGCAAATTGATTCGATGGGACGCACCTTTCTGGGAATGACGCTGGGGTGCTGCCGCTGTCATGATCACAAGTTTGATCCGATCCCTACGACTGACTATTACGCTTTGGCGGGAATTTTTCGTAGTACGACGTCGTTGCTGCCAAACAATGTCAGTGACTTCGTCACGGCTCCGCTGAAAGTTGGCTACGACAAAGCGGCAGTTGATCAATGGGCGGCCCAGGATAAGAAGTTCGAAGAACAAATCGCCACCGTCAAGAAGTCTCTGCCGAAAGGAAAACAGAATGCGGCGGTGGCATCAAAATCACCGTCTCGCGAAACTTTGGCCGGCGTGATTGTTGACGATACGGATGCCACCTTCGAAGGCACGTGGGTTGCATCCACTTCGCAGCAGCCATTTATCGGCAATGGCTACATGCACAGCAACGCGCCGCGAACCGGGATCGCAGTCCACTATGAAGCAAAGTTGCCGAACGATGGTGAATATCTGGTTCGGATGGTCATCAATTCCGGCGAGAGTCGTTCGGACAGTGTGCCCGTACTGATCGTGCATGCGGACGGCGAATCGAGTGTGGTGGTCAGTCAGAAAGTTGCTCCACCGGGTGACGGAGTATTTGCAGAACTTGGGCGATTCCGATTCGATGCAGCGTCTTCCGCGAAGGTTAGCATCAAAGCTTCGGAGGCGTCTGCGGGTCATGTCATTGCTGATGCGATTCAGTTCATTGAAGCTGGGAAGTCAGCGCTGGCGGCTTCAACAAAAGGTGCTGATCCGACTGAGGCATCGCAAACAGAGAACACCAAAGATGCGAAGAATGCGGCTCTGCTCGAACAGCAGTTGAAGACGCTGGAAGCAGATCGGGCTCAACATAAAAAGCACAAACCAGAGATCCCTATCGCAATGTGTGTGCGGGATGAACAGAAACCTGCGGACTGGCATGTTCATGTTCGCGGTGAGATTCGTAATCTCGGAGCTGTTGTTCAGCGCGGTTTCATCAGTGTGGCGACGCCAAGCGATCGCAGTGCAACTCTTTCTGCGGCGGAGGCCGAAACTTCCAGCGGCCGACGAGAACTGGCGGAATGGATTGCTTCACCAGGCAACCCGTTGACAGCTCGCGTTTACGTGAACCGAGTCTGGATGCATGTGATGGGCGAAGGGATCGTGCGAACACCGGACAACTTTGGCGAAACTGGCGACCGCCCGACTCATCCGGAACTGCTTGACTACCTGGCCGATACTTTCGTCGCGAACGATCATTGGTCCACAAAGCAGCTTGTGAAACGCCTCTGCCTGACATCGCAATTCCGGCTGAGTTCTGATGTGTCTCCCGAAGCGGGCCATGCAGATCCGGAGAACCGTTTGCTCGCCCGAGCATCCCGCCGCCGCCTCGACGCGGAATCCATTCGCGATTCATTACTGCAGATCAGTGGAGCACTGGATTTGTCGATTCATTCTGGCCGCACAATTGCGAAGCTGTCAACGTATGACAACGCCTATCACCATGATGAACATCCAATGCAGTGCCGCAGCGTCTATGTGCCTTCATTTAGAAACACGATGCTCGACCTGTTTGAAGTCTTCGATGTCGCCAACCCGAACGTCGTTGCCGGAAAACGGATCAACAGCCTGCGTCCGGCTCAGTCGCTTTATATGCTGAACAGCCCTTTCGTCATGGAACAATCTCAGCAAACGGCAGTGCAGTTCATGAATTCAGCAGCCTATCACGGCGAAGATGCGGGGCGAAGCATTCGCAACGCATGGAGAATCTGCCTGGGCCGTGATCCTTCGCGCCAAGAAATGACGGCTGCGGCAAATTTGATCAACAATCGAACAGATTCGCAGCCAGCATGGGCCACAATGTTTCACAGCCTGATGGCGTCTGTTGACTTTCGTTACCTTGATTAGTAATCCAGACTCGCACCACCTTCGGCTTCAATCGCCTGACCAGTAATGAAACTTGATTCATCGCTGGCAAGGAACAAAGCGACTTCGCCCATTTCTTCGATGGTCCCCATGCGGCCGAAAACCTGCATGGCAGACACGCGATTCAACGCAGACGCCGGGTCTGGCAGCGTCGCCGCCCAGTCTCGCATCAAGGGCGTATCAATGTTGCTGGGCAGAATCGCGTTGACTCGTATCCCCGCCGGGCCAAGTTCGATCGCCAGGGATTTGGTCAGACTGACCTGAGCGCCCTTCGTGGCACAGTAAGCAGTGGAATGCTCTTGCCCGAGGACCGCTGTCATCGATGAAATATTGACAATCGTGCCGCGTGTTTTACGCAGATGTGGCACGGCGTAGCGCGAACCGGCGAATGTGCTGATGTAGTTGATGCGCATGAGTTCTTCCATGAACTCTACAGATGTTTCATCAATTGTCATGGCCGGTGGGTGCTGCCCGGCGTTGTTGATAATGCAGTCCAGCCGACCGAATTCTGCGACGGTTTGCTCGATTGCGTTCTTCAGTTGCAGATGATCACCGACGTCACATGGCACAAAAATCGCGCGTCCGGGGCCGGTGGTATTCAATTCTTCGGCCAGCGCATTACCGGCGGCAGCGCCGCGGGCGAGGATGCTCACAAATCCGCCTTCGCGGCAAAACACACGAGCGCAGCCTTCGCCGATGCCTTTGCTGCCGCCGGTGACAATGACCACTTTATCTTTGAAACGCATGACGAATTTCCAGACCGTCGGCAGCACTGAGATCCGCCAGTTGCAACGGTTATGCCGTATAAATTTAAGAGTTGGTATCAATCGATTGCGCAGGATCAGCGGCGCAAGGACGCAGAAGTCACACGACCGTGCTTTGCGACAATCGGCATTGTGTCGAAATGGTGAGAGGAATCAACACAGTTTGACCGTATCCATTTTGCGACATAAATGATTGAGTCAGGAGAGATCCCCACGCGGCAGTGGTGCCGCATCGATCGAATTCCGGTCTGTCGCAGATACCGTTGTAATTCCTGAAAAAATGCAGATTCACAAGGACAGATTGCGTGCCACTTTCATCCGCTCCGAAATCAGACGCCAGCGAAGGCCTCGACGAACTCTTCAATCGTGTGAACATGTTGCTTGGCGAGCCCAGTGCCAGCAGCAAGGGCAGTAACGGCAGCAAGGAAGCTACTTCCAAGGATGCATTTATTCCGCAACAGCCTCGCTCCATGCGTGAAACGGGCATCAATCCTGCGATGATTGAAAAGATCATCATGCGTTTTCTGTTTCAAATGGGTGTCGAAACCAGCCGCCGCGTTGCGGCGCAGTTGCGACTGCCGTTCAAAGTTCTTGAGCCGTTATTTAAACAACTGCGACAGGACAAACATATTGATTTGACGGGCACAACTTCCACCGGCGATTCTGAATACTGCATTACAGAATCCGG
>JBDNFT010000877.1:0-2430 GCA_041689695.1 Planctomycetaceae bacterium
GCTTCTTTGATTGCAGCGAAATCCGCGTTGAGCGTAAAGTTGTGGCCCGGTTTTTCACTGTAAGTCTGATCGCCTTCGAAATCATGAATCGCCGTACGAATCTGATCTCCTGCTTTCTTACCC
Organism: Planctomycetaceae bacterium; assembly: GCA_041689695.1. GTDB lineage: Bacteria > Planctomycetota > Planctomycetia > Planctomycetales > Planctomycetaceae > SXXK01. The sequence goes on from JBDNFT010000877.1 coordinate 124, forward strand.
GGACAAACGGCATCCACTTGAACACCAACTGTCAGCAATGTCTGAAATGGCACCATGATCTCGTAGTCTTCCACGAAATCACCGGCCAGCAATAATACACGTATCTGAGGCATGGGGGAAATCCTGTTTGTAAAGTGAGGGCTGAGTGTACCGGCGCAGAAATATTTTCTCCAGCCGTGTATCACCTTGCTCGCAGATGCGGACTGCAGGATTCCGATGCCGACGAACCGACATAACAACATCGACGACCGGGACGATAACCTCGCCTCGATCCCGTCGGCGGAGCGACGAGTGTACAGTACACCCATCGTTCCGCCGACGGGCTTTCAGCAACACACATTCCCAGGGTTCCCCCAAAAGATACTACAGCGACTCAATAAACACCGACGTCTGTTGCGAAGCATCCACTCTAGCCTGCCAGTGCAGCAAATGTCCGGCGGTGGCAAAATCAATTCGAGTGCAATCGTGCAATTTGCCAACCAGGCGATCTGCATCGTCGCTCGGCAACATGCCTCCCAATGCCGTGTTGCCGCGAAGAAGGAGGATCTTCCAGAATAATTGCCGACACCGCATTTGGCACTTGAGCGGCCACAGACGCAGCTACCAACGATCCCAGTGAATGGCCATAAATGATCGTTGGTCGACCAATGGCTTTTACAGCGGCAATCGCATCACGAACGTAGTCTGTGACAAAGTAGTTAGAGTCCGCGCGACCTGAATGCCCGTGGCCTCGAAAATCAACCGTGGAAATGCGTAACTGATCCGGCAGCATGGCGGCGAATGCTGAGAACGTCCGCCCTGCTCTGCCGACACCGTGCAGCATCAGCAAGTCGCGTCCGCCGCCGGATTTCAGTTCAAACATGTTGATGGAAACGCCGTCACTGGTCGTAAGTTGCTGAACAGGCATGTAAAGTTCTCGGATGATGCACATTTCGAAGATTTTTCCGGATTCTCACACCGAGTTGTAACATATCTGCCGAACGTTCGGCGGCCTGCTTTCATGCGAATTCATCGTCTCACCGCATTTCAGATTCCCATTGCTTTCAAGAGGCCCGTGCGTCACGCATCGCATACGCGTCACGCAAACGAAACGCTCATCATCCGCTGCGTGATGGACGACGGTAGTTGCGGCTGGGGTGAAGGTCTGCCGCGGCCCTACGTCACTGGCGAGACGATCGATTCTGTCTGGCGACATCTGGAACAGTCTGATTTTTCACCACTTCGAGATACCAGTTACTCGAGTGCTGGCGACGTCAGCCGCGCGATTGATGCATTTCACTTTGCCGAGGTCGCTGCCGATCCCGGCATCGAAGTGCGTGAGTGTTTTGGCAACTCCGTCCGCTGCGCATTGGAAATGGCGGTACTTGATGCCGCGTGTCGCGCGCAGCAGATGAGTCTTGGCGATTTCATTCTGCAGCATCCAGTTGCAAGCGAATTTTCCACGCCCTGCAATGAGGTGTTTTACAGTGGCGCAGTCACGTCAACAACGCCACGAGGTCAGTGGATATCTGCATTGAAGATGAGGCTGTTTGCGTTTCGGCAGGTGAAGGTCAAAGTCGGCACAGATGGTATCAGCGACGTTGATCTGCTGCGGCGCGTGCGACGAATTGTTGGACGCAAAGTCGATCTGCGGCTGGATGCGAATGAAGCATGGCACTGCGAGGAAGTGGCGTCAAAGATTGCGCCGCTGCTGATGTTCAGGCCAACTAGTCTCGAACAACCGGTACCACATGCTGAAGTCGCCGGACTCAAACAGGTGCGATCACAGATCGGCGTTCCGATCATGCTTGATGAATCTCTGTGCTGCCTTGAAGACGCTCAGCGCGCGATCGCAGGCGGATGGTGTGATCTGTTCAACATTCGACTCTCCAAGTGCGGCGGGATATCCCGTTCACTTGCGATCGCGGCGCTAGCCCGCAAACACGGCCTCGGCTATCAGCTTGGGTGTCAGGTAGGTGAAACCGGAATACTCTCCGCCGCTGGACGCCATTTCGCCTGCAACGTGCCTGACATTCGCTATCTGGAAGGTAGCTTCGATCGATTCTTAGTGCGCGAATCGCTCACGGAACAGGACTTGACATTCCATTATGGCGGCAAAGGCAAACGTCTCAACGGCCCCGGTTTGAGCATCGACGTCAACGAATGCCGCGTTCGCGAGTTAGCTGTGCGCACGCTGGAAATCATCGTGCCGTAGTTGTTTGGCGTGAGCCACCGGGTCCGGACGATGCAACGACTTCGTCCTGAGCGGCCGACACCGTCGCGAACATGTCGGCCCGTCATCGGTCGGGCTGCGATTTGGGCACGGAC
>JBDNFT010000878.1:0-5795 GCA_041689695.1 Planctomycetaceae bacterium
CTGGCGGCTGGCTGATCGTGTGGTTCATAGCAACATCGATTACGAATATTGCCTTATCGAATTTTCTGTTGTTTGCGTCTCCACTGTTTGTGGCTTTCATCGTTGCGTCATCATTGAATGGTTTTTGGGATGCGTGCATCCGATCTGCGTCCATGGCATTTGTTAGTCAGACGACTCCGCCAGTCTCTCAACGTTACTGGAAAGAACTCTGTGTCGTCTTATTGGCCGCCGCCGGCTGGGAAGCAACTTCGTTCTGGATGAACGAACGTCTTTACGCGGGCTTGCTGGTGCCGCATGGCGATTCCGCGATGTACGAAGAACATCTATGGAACGTCTGGCACGGCAAAGGTTTTCGCAGCTATCTGGATCAGGGATTATTCCTGGGTGAACACATTCAGGTGATTCACTTATTGTTGCTTCCGTTGCACAAAATCTGGCCATCGTACCTGATGATGGAGTTGATCGCTTCATCTTCACTTGCGATCTGTGTCGTGCCAATTTTTTCAATTGCGAAGCGGCATTCAGGAAGTTCAAAGGCCGCCATGTGGCTCGCGCTGGCGTGGCTGTTGTTTTTTCCGATGCACTTTCTGGATATCGCGATTGATTTGAAGACACTGCGTCCCAGTTGCTACGGTCTTCCGTTTCTGTTTTGGGGCATCGACTTTGCCGAACGGCGGAGGCTGGTGTTTTCTTCGTTGTGCTTCCTTATCGCGCTGACCACCCAGGAAGACTTCGCACTGGTTGTCGGCTCAATCGGCGTGGTCTTGTTTTTGACGTCGAGAAATCATGTCGACACGACATCCGCTGCGGAAGGAAAACGCTTTGTACGTTGGTCGCTGGGGGTGTTTCTGTTTTCGGTGGCATGGGTATTGCTGGCGGTGCTGGTCGTGATTCCGGCGTTTCGCGGCGGCGAGGCCGTTCATTACAGCCGCTACTTTGGCGATCTTGGCAACAGTCCCGGCGATTTGTTTCGCACGGCTCTGCGTTCGCCTGGCAAAATTCTCGCTCAGTTGTTTAGCTTAAGGACGTTATATTACGGACTGGTGCTGACCGTGCCGATCGCGATGATTCCCTGGCGACGCCCCGTTTATCTGCTGGCTGGGGTCGCAACGTTTTGCATGTTGAGCCTCATTCAACTGAGCAACAGTTCTGAGTCTGCGGATGCAACCGGTCTAGCCGAATTGCCGCCGATTCCGTTCCATCATTTTCACGCTCCAATTTTGCCAGTGCTGTTCTGGGCCGCAGCTGCGGGGCTGGGCGCGACAAATGATGTCCGTTGGCGAGCGGGACGGCGTCAGCCTCCCGGTACGACTTCGCCGCCGAATCCTCGTTCCGGGGCTCCAGCCCTGCAACGCAACGCATTGGAGGCTCCTGCCTCCTCCCAGAATCCCGTAAGGCAGGAGCCTCGGAACAAGGCCATCAATTTCCCCAACGCGATGTACAACAACGCCGTCAGCAACGCCCGACTCGCATTTTTCTGCGCAGCTTGTACGGCTGTTTCTGGTTCACTCATGCCGGTCGGAGCGACGTTCTGGTCGAATGATTCCCCATTCGGCTGGCGGAACCTTTATATCTCGACTGAGCGTGCGGCGGCATTCGAAAGAATCATCGCATCGTTACCACCGGACAGCCGCATTGCATCGACTGATTATGTGCACACTCGTTTGACACACTTTGATCGGTCGTATGATTACAGCGGATATTTGCGAGCGGTGAACGACTATCAACTTGGCGTACCAGCAGACACGGATTATATCGTGATCGACACGGGCCACCGTTACAGCGAAATCAAATCGACCGAAGAGGTTCGTGAGTTGATCGACGAACCTGACTCATGGGAGGTGATTCCGAACGATTCGCACGGACTTTTTATCGTATTGCGACGTGTGACGGAAAGTCAGACACCGTAACCAACGGCGGCAGTGGTGACAGCCAACACCGTTAAGGATTTTTTCCAGCGTTTTCCAGAGCGCTTCGTTGACCGCAGAGCGATATGAGAAATCAGCCTGTGGTAAACGCAGTGCCACACTGGCTCTTAGCCCGATCAGTGTTTGCGGCCTGAAGGGATGCCAGATCCGCCGCTTCCAAACCCCGTTTCCGGAGTTCACTAATTTCCTCGTCCGCAATTTCATGAAGCCGTTATGTGGAGAAACCGAAATTCAATAAGCATCCGGAAGTTGCCCGCGTTGTTGTTTTGCGTACCAACTGATTTCAATGCCTTCGGGCTTGGAATTGTTTGGAGGTCTCAGTCGCCGCAGGTTCGGCAATTCATCTGGGAATCCGGTAAGCTGCCGGTACCGGAATGAATCTCGTTCGCTCGCGAGATCGGCGATCCGCATCCACATGATGCGCCATTTGACAAGCTTCGGCGAGTTTAGATCGAGTTGCCGAATAAGGCGCTGCGTTTCGAAACGATCACTTGAAATACGTCCATCAGCCAACACGGTGATAGAACTGGACAAAATTGTCGTGAGTGGATCATCGATCTGCTCGGCTGCAGTCAGAATTCCCTGGATATCGCCGTCAATAAGTTCGAACCGACGCTTGTTCAACTCCGGATTCCACTGCAGCGACTGTCGGGCATCGTCGCCAGCGATGGCGACTCGACCAAACAGGTTTCGCAGCCCCTCGTCATCCATTCCTGCATCAAGCAAAGTCAGTTTGACGGCACTCATTGCAGCAAGTTGGTAGTCGGTGGACTTCGAATTTGATCCAAGACGCCGACCAGTTTCGACCATGAAGAGCTCAAGTTGCTCCAGGAAGTTGCGAAACCAATCGTTGGCATCTTCATGCAGTTCACTGGCATTGGAATCAGGCTGCTTCTTGAAGGTCATCGTTTGAACCTGTGTTGTGAACTTCAGTCGCCAACGCCTGCGCAGCAATAATCGCTGCCTGACGGTAGTGAGCCATAGTGATGAGCGTCGGTGAGTCGCTGTCCCTGGCCAGTTCCTTTGCCTTGACGGCGACGTGTTCAGCGAAGAACGCCTTCCATCCAGCCAAAGCCCTCGCCGCTTCTGCCTGAATCCGCATCGATCCACTTCGATCCATAATTAACCTCCCTGTCCCGTTGTCACGACGAAGTCTACATTTTCGCCCTCGATGCGAAAATGCCAGTTTGCCTATGATTTGAAGTGAATTTTCCGGTATGAGTTTCTCGTCGATTCGATTTGGCTGCGTGCAAAGCCAGCCGTCGCGAGTTCGAGTCAATCGCGAATCGAGATGCAGCAGAAAGCTCTGACTCGCGTGTGAATCGGTGGCCGCGATGAAAGCCAACTCACCGGCAATCTGGCGTCGGGCCAGTTAACGCACGTCAACACTCACCCGAATGAAAAAGGTAACGTTGATCATCTTGTTTTCCGCTAATTCAACCTGAGTTTTGGGCAAAGTTTTGCAGCCTGGACGAAAGATACCGATCATCGTACGATGCTCGGTTCTGATCCGAATAATATTCCCGCCACGTTCCGTACTGCTGAGTTCTCATGTCCACGCCTATTCGATGTCTCGCCGGTTTTGTCGTCTGTTTTTCGCTGCTGTCGCAAGCTTCCGCTCAACGAGATCTGAAAAATATTCCAGTCCCTGATCCTGAACTGGAGAAAGCCACTTTCAAAGTGCCGGAAGGCTTCGAAGTGACTCTGTTCGCAGCAGATCCGTCGATCGCAAAACCGATCCAAATGAATTTCGATGAAGACGGACGGCTGTGGATCGCCAGCTCCGAAGTTTATCCGCAAATTGTTCCTGGTGCTCCGGCAACCGATCGAGTGGTCGTGGTGGAAGATACGAATCACGATGGCGTCGCGGATAAGACTCATATCTTTGCTGAGGGGTTGCTCATTCCGACTGGGATCGCACCTGGAGACGGCGGTGTCTGGGTCGCGAACAGCACTGAACTTTTGCATTACAAAGACAACGACGGAGACTTGAAGGCTGACGAAAAGAAAGTCGTGTTGTCCGGATTCGGAACAGAAGACACCCACCACATTCTTCACACGCTGCGTTGGGGTTACGACGGATTCCTGTACTTCAATCAGTCGATCTACATTCACAGCCACATCGAAACGCCGTGGGGAGTTCGTCGTCTGAACGCTGGCGGCATCTGGCAGTTTCGTCCTGAGACATTGGAACTTGGCGTCTTCATGCGAGGTCTCGTGAACACATGGGGACATCACTACGACCGCTTCGGCCAATCGTTTGCCACGGACGGTGCGGGCGGCGAAGGCATTAACTATGTCATTCCCGGTGGATACTATTTTACTGCCGCCGATGCCGAACGACTCGTCAAAGGCCTGAACCCAGGCAGCCCGAAACATTGTGGTCTGGAACTTGTCGATACACCGATGCTGCCGCCCGACTGGCAAGGCAGCGCGATTACGAATGACTTTCGAGGCCACCGTGTTGTGCGTTTCAACCTGACCGAAGAAGGTTCGGGCTATGTTTCGCGCGAGCAGCAGGAAGTCATCTGGTCGGACCATCCTGCGTTCCGTCCGATCGACGTGAAGATCGGGCCGGATGGAGCAATCTATATCGCAGACTGGTACAACCCAATCATCCAGCACGGTGAGGTCGACTTCCGCGATGAACGCCGCGACCACACTCACGGTCGTATCTGGCGAGTCACCTGGAAAGGTGCGCCGAAGCGTGAATTCAAACCTGTTTCAACACGTTCAAACACGGAATTGTTCGAAGCACTGCGTTCCGATGATGGCGTTGAGCGGCAATCGTCAAAGCAGATTCTGCGTCAACGCGGACCGGGCATCGCAACTGAGCTGGACCAATGGCTGAAGTCAGAGCAATTGACCGATGCAGAACGCGATCAAGTGAAGCTTGAAGCTCTGTGGTGTTTTCAGACAGCTCGTGTACTGCGGCCAACGTTGCTCGAATCGTTGCTGCAAAGCACCGATGGTCGCATACGCGCGGCGGCTGTGCGAGTGCTGAGTCACTGGAAGTATCTCATGCCAAATTCACGTGAACTGTTGACCAAAGCGGCACAGGACGGCCACCCCCGCGTTCGATTGGAAGCCGTTCGCGCTTTGTCGTTTTCGCCGCTTGAAGATTCAGAACGACAAATCGCCGATGGTTCCGCGTTTGGTGAATCCAATCCGGCGACCGCAAAAACACTGGCTCTGTATCAGGATCCAAAGCTGGTTGAAACGGCACTGTTGCCGCTCAAGCAACCCGTGGATTCGTTCATCGACTATGCGATGTGGCTCACCACCAAAGAACTCGCACCACTCTGGCGACCAGCCTTCGAACGCGGCGAGATGAATTTCAACAATGACGCTGGTCAGATTGCGTACGGCTTTTCAGCTCTCGGCAGCGGTGCACCGGTCGAGATTCTGATGAAGGATCTTTATGCAGATCAAGTCACCCCAGAAAAACGTGCCGGCCTGATCCCGTTAATCTGCTACAGCGCCGATGCAAATCAAATGGGACGACTGGCCTCCGCTGCCGTGCAACACAAAGACGGTGCCACATTGCAGACGATGCTCACAATTTCAAGCACCAGAAAAATTGTGCCGGCGATCAATGCCGATGAATTCGCAGCTTTGCCAGAATCCGAAGATGCTGTTGTTCGTCATTCTGCATTGCAGGCGATTGGTCAGTGGAAGATCGCGGCCCTCAAGCCGCTACTTGAAAAACTCGTCGCGGACAAATCCACCGATGCTGGAAATCTGGCGGCGGCGTTTACTGGAATGGATACGAGAAATAACGATGGAATGTTGAATATGTTGCAGACGGTGAGCAGAAAAACGGACGCATATTCAGAAATCCGAAGTATAGATTTGGAAAGAATAGAA
>JBDNFT010000879.1:0-3205 GCA_041689695.1 Planctomycetaceae bacterium
ACTTCACGCAGAATTGCGGCAACCGCATCGTCAGTCGATGCAGATTCGATCACGATGACTGATGGTCGCCAATTGCGAATATCTCGAGCAATCCTGAGCGGCAGAAGTTTTCGCAGCTTGCCGTCGTTTTGTCGATTCCATTCTGTGACCAGTTGCTCCGATGATCGATGATGTTCCGGCTTTGTTCGGGGAAACATCCAATGCGAACTTGTGTCGTTGCCGCCCAACTGTATTATCGCAGCGGTACAGTGATCAGACATGGGCACGCCGTCCAGCAATGCGTCGCTTTCAAGGCTAAGCGGCTGCGAGATCTGCACAGCGACCGAACGGACTCCTTGTTCGCCCGAGACATGCGAGAGCAGGTGCCATGCAGCCTTGTCGGCATTGGTGATCATGTTCAAGACACCGATTCGAAATCCGGACGAACGCACAGCCAGCCAGGAATTTCCGCTGTCAGATGATTTCACAATCTGACCAAGACTGCCAACACCAATGACTTCTGTTTCATTAAGAAAGCGGACTCGACTGAGCCGTCCGCTCAACGGCACGGAAACCAGCTTCCAGCTCTGTCCATCGTCAGGCGAACGCAACAGGCACGAACCGGGTTCGCCGCCAAGGAGAATTGTAGAACCTTCGTGTGCAATAACATGAAAGTCCATCACATCCACAATATCCCGTGGAATCTCGCCAGCCGGGGATTTCCAGGTGACACCCGCATCGGTGGTGGCCAGCAAAAAGCCACCATCTCCGACAATCCAGCCCTGCGCATTTGCATTCAACGACACCGCGCGGATCGCGCGAAGCGTCGATTCCGGGCGGTTGATAATGACAGCGCGATTGGCCACCACGGCCGCATAAGATTGATGCTGGCCGACCACGATTCCATCGGATTCGCTGACGAAATGAGCATCCAGCCATGGACCGGCCGATTGATCACTGGCAATCGGCATCCATGTCAAACCTCCATCGTCGGTGGAAAAAATTGCCTGGCCACTTCGATTTCGCATCGGAGCCGTGACCGCAACAGCGCTTTCCAGACCAAAATATTGAAGGTGGACGATTCCAGGTAACTCAGCCGCAGGCACTTTGTCAGTTTTGACAGCACGTTGAGCAGAACTCATCGTGAGGTCAGTCCATGACTTTCCACCGTCGCGGGTACTTAGAAGCACGGCCAATCGCTGTGGATTCGATCCTGGCACAATTCTTGTCCCGGCAACCCATCCGATCGTGTTCGTTAGGAAGCAAACGGATTTCAGACTGCATTCAAATGGAGTGATTCGCGTCGTCCATGAACTTCCAGCATCATCCGAAAAACAAATGACTCCGCGTTCCCCGACAGCCCACGCCAATTTTCCTATGCTGCACACATCGTTGAGGCTGGCGTCACTGGCGATTGCCGCTGTGCGTGGTATCGCACCAGAGAAGAAGGGAACGCCTTGCGGATCAGATTCGAGTAACTCAAAAGCCACGCTTCCCAACTTACCACGGGGTGGAGTCGTTACCTGAATGGCCGGTTGTGTCTGCAGTGCTTGCGTTTCCTGCCGCTTGACGTATTTGTCGAAACGTTCCTTAACCGCGGGCGGAACCGACCGCGATCTTCTCATGCTTAAAGGAGTTGACGCAGTCTCGTGTTGTTCTGAGGGCGAGCCTTCCGCTTGTTTGCCAGGCTTTACCGACACCTTTGCAGAACCATCAACATCGGGCTCTGACAGATTAAATTCCTCATCCCCGTTCACCAACAAAGCGATCGGATGCGCGGACACGGAGGACGCATTGCCCAGCAGGAAAAGAAGTAAAATTGTCAGACGCTGAGTCATCCCTGACTCCTTCGAAAACGCGACGGCATGATATTAGGTAGGTCAGCCTCGCATTCTCTGGCAATTCCGACCTCACAACAAGACGACTCTGCGCGACATCTTCACACTGGACGTATTGACGGTTTATTAAGCTCTACCAAAGGCGGCCGCCATCGTCCGAAAATTTGGAAATTATCCTCAAAACACCACAAATTGACTGCAGAACTGAGAAGCCAACAGTGGATGACTCGGCACACATTTGAATGTTTTGGATGTTTTTAGTTATGATTTGGACGTTCCAGCGGTTTCCATCAACATAGTGAACTGGCTGAGGATTTTATATCATTTCTTTGGTGTTATTTGATGGACCAACTGCTGTCTCCAAAACAGGTCGCCATTGCGATTGGTGCAAGCGAGTCATCACTCAAAAGATGGTGTGACCAAGGGCTGCTGAATACGGTCAAAACCGCTGGCGGGCATCGCCGAATCCCGATTCAGGAGGCTTTGCGGTTCGCACGTGAACGCAATCTCGCCTCGGCAGAGCCGCATCTTCTGGCGATGGCAGCAACAACAGACCGAAAATCGCGGCGCGTCGAAAACGGTGCTGAACGCTTAGTGGAGGCGATGCTCAAAGGAAATGAGACGCAGTCTAGCGCGATCGTATTTGAGTATTTCCAGGCGGGTGTTTCAGTCAGTCGGATATTCGATGACATCGTCACGCCGGCCTTTCGGACTCTGGGTGAGAAGTGGGACTGCAAAGAACTGGAGATTTACGAGGAGCGTAGTTCCTGTCAAACAATGTTGCGCATTCTTCACGAATTGCGTCTGAAGCAAGTCGCTCCAATCACGAAACGCATTGCAATGGGTGCAACTTGCGAGGGTGATCCTTACGCGCTGCCGATCATGATGGCCGAAATCGTGCTGCGTTCTGTGGGTTGGGAGACACGTTTGCTCGGGTGCTCGATCCCGCTGAGTTCCGCAACGAAAGCTATTCAACAACACCGACCTCGGATTTTCTGGCTAAGTATTTCTTCCATTGTTGATGAGATTGCATTCATCGCCGAGTACAATCAGTTATACGACGCAGCCTCTAAAACAAACACGGCGGTGGTTGTCGGTGGCCGAGCGTTGACTGCTGAGATTCGAACTCGGATGATATATTCGGCCTTTTGTGACACGATGCAGCATCTTGAAGAATTCGCGAAAACTCTGCAGCACCAATCAAGTTGAGCGTTTTGGTGTCACAAGTTACCGGCGTGCCCGTATACGTCGAGGAAAAGTATTCTTTCAGTAGTGTTGGTAGCATTTGGCGAGTTCAGGATATAGCAGAAATGAAGGTGGCAATTATAGGAGCTGGAATCTCAGGGCTGACAGCCGCATATCGGCTGAGCGCGGCTCATGACGTGACT
>JBDNFT010000880.1:0-6651 GCA_041689695.1 Planctomycetaceae bacterium
AATTTTGTCTTGGCGCGTCCCTGTTTTTGTATTTTGCAGAATGAATCATGACTGGCATCTCGAAAGTTCTCACACTGGGTCGCAACATCACACTGTTTCCCGTCATTCATGGCAGTGGAGACTTTGCGGTCGAAGTGCGGCGATTGATGTTGTCACATAAATTCGCATGTCTGGCTGTTCCGTTGTCGCCGTCGTTTCAGCGGGACGTGGAGGCGGCTGTGGAACGTCTGCCGGTGGTTTCAGTCGTGCTGCAACGCGAACCTATGACCGCATTTGGCGGGACTCAGACAGACTTCGAGACTGGACAGGAAATCGAAGCTGAAGAAGGCGAACGCGCCGTTGCGAGCTATGTTCCCATTGATCCGTGTCAGCCTGTGATCGCAGCGTTGCGAATTGCACGGCAGGAACGCATGATCCGCGCGTTTATCGACATCGAAACGGATCACTATATTCCTCGCGCGGCTGTGTTGCCGGACCCTTATGCACTAAAGCGTGTAAGTCCCGAGCAGTTTGCGGCGGCCGTGTTACCCGCATTGCCCGCACCGGAAGATGATGAACAACGGAATCGCATCCACTGGATGGCTAGTGAACTGTCTCGTCTGTCTGCGCAGCATGAATCGGTACTTTGTTTGTGCAACATTATGGACTGGCCGTGGCTGCGAGATGCATTCAACAGCGCGGTCGAACGTCCGGAAAATCCGGAGTGGTCTGAAACTGCGACTGAGTCTTACGCCGTCTCGCCACGAACCTTGACGTTTGTTCTGGGCGAATTGCCGTTCATCACTGGTCAGTATGAACAGGCCCGCGCGGATCTGGACGATGATGAGAACATGGCGATCGATGGCATCAAGTCGTTGCTGTTGCATGCCCGTGGAATGTACAAGGAGGAATTCAAATCCCGAGCGCGACGAATTACGCCTCAACTGCTGCTGAATTGCCTGAAGTACATTCGCAATTTGTCATTGATGGAGCGACGTTTCACGCCCGATCTTTATACCCTGGTCGTGGCGTCTCAGCAGACCGCCGGAGATCAGTACGCGATTCATGTGACTGAAGCGGCTCGCGATTATCCGTTTGTTCCTGTGGACGATCAGCCGGAAGCTCGCTTTGGTGTGGATCGAGTCTTATTGCCGGATGGCACGGATCTGGTACCTGTGAACCGCCTGCCTGGACATCCAGTCGTCTGGCGAAGTTGTCGTCTGAATGCTCGGCCTGATCGCAAGACGAAGTTTGAATGGCAGAAGTCATGGAATCCTTTTGGACAGTGCAGTTGGCCTCCTGAAGACGTTTCGATTGAACGCTTTCGTACACATGTGAAAAACGCCGCGCTGGACCTGATCGGAAACGATCTGGCGAAGACGGAGAAATTTACTTCCAGCATGAAGGATGGTCTGGACATTCGCGAGACGCTGCGGAACTGGCACAACGGCGAATTGCATGTCAAAGTCTTTCCGCCAGCGCGCGGCAAGATCGACTGCGTCGTGATGCTGTTTGATTCTCCTGCAGATCCTCGCGAATATCCGTGGCGTATTACATGGCACGCAGAACATCAGGATGAATCGACGTTGTCACTTTTTGCGACGAGCTTCCTGGAAGAAATGGTCGGCCCCGGCATCGCATTGGCCAGATACGGCGGTTGCATGTTTCTGTTTCCGCCTCGCCCGATTCAGGACATCTGGCGAGATCCGCAATTTGATTTTGTGGACACTCTGGAAGAACGACTGATTGCTGCGGGGCTGCATTATTCGACGGAGCGGCATATCGCTTTAATGAGTCACAAGCCGCCGGGAGCTGGCTGGCGTCGGCTGGCGAGTAAGTACAAAAAGAAGATCGTGCATGTTCCGTTAAGTCGATTTGGTGCCGCGACGATTGAAAAACTGCGCATGTTTCATGTGTTGAATGGTCATCACGTGCGAAGTTTTGCGGAACATTTCATTCGGAAGCCGTAACCTTCTCAGGCCAGCCGACTATTTACTCCCAAGCCTTGTTTGCGAGGGCTTGGTTGGCTTTGATCCATTTGTCGAGTTCCACCTGATCGGCTTGCGAGATTTTCGCGTTGTTCACGACGAGTGGAATTGCAATCTTCAGAACAAGTGGGCCGGAACCGTTGACAACGTCGGACTGAGCAGCACGGTTCATCATACCTTGCGGCAACATCGGAAGTTTTTTCGTGAGGCCGTTTTTGTCTGCGTGCCGAAGAGCCAGGAACAAATCCATACCGCATTGTTGCCACGCCGGAACGTTAGGTGCTTGATTGAAAAATTGACTGGCGTCCAACGCAAGAACGGCAATTTTGTAAGCGAGCGGATCGAAGTTGATTCGTTCGTCGTACGCGCCCTGACCAATGCCGAAAGCAGCACGGCAGCGAACGTCAACTCGGCGGCTTCGATCATCAACAATTTTAACAAACGTTCGCATACCGGTCGTGACGGGAGCGCCTACGGGTTTTCGGGCAATCGTAATATCGGCCAAAGTATCCAACAGGTGAAGCTGATACTCGGGCTCTGTGCATGGGCGATCAAGTTCATCGGCAATGACGTCACTGACTTCGGCCTGTTGTTGAGGCACAACGGAAGTCGTTGTGAGAACGTAGCTGATAGCCTCTGCCGTTGTCACTTTCACCGAATTTGGCTGTTCAGGATCTTTCAACACACTGATCAAAGCACTCAACGATTCCGGGTGATTTTCAACGAGCCCCGCGCCGGTTGTGTTGACGTTCAGTTCTTTAATGACCTGAATTGCGATCGCACGAGCGTCCAGGTTGTTATCGAACATCTGTTTTGCCACTGCAAGGACAGCATCACAGTATTTTTGTCGGTAGGCTTTGATGCGCTGCGCATTTCCAGCCTGGTTACCAGCTCGTTTAATTTCGCGGTCCATTTCATTCAGCAGCCCCTTGACATTGTCAGGGTTTGCGACGAATGCCGGATCAGTTGCCTGAAATAGTCTGTACTTTAAAGTCAGCGTCAGGTTTTCGATTTCTGCTGCCGTGTCAGTCCCATTTTGAACATTGGTGGTGACCGTTCGTTTGAGCTGCAGATATTTGGGGTCAGCGATACGCTCCAAAGGATTGTTGATCTCGCGGATTTTTCGTGTCAACGCCTGCTGATCGATAATCGTCTGCATGCAGTTCTGGGCTGGCTGCTGGATCGCGGCGTTGTCCGGCTGCGGTTCGATTGGTGGAGGATCAGCTTGAGGCGTGGCGGCTTCGTCCGAAGCTGATGCGGGGCTCGCCGGTTGAACGGCGCTGTCCTGAGCGTATATGTCCTCGGGCGGAGACATACAAAGCGTCAGTACGATCAGCAGACATCGGCTGACAGCAACAATGCCACGTGGGATCTGAATGCAGCGTTGAACAACAGGCATAGGCTCACCAAGACAGGAAGACGTCAATGTCTCGTTGGTTTTTCGGGAATTCAAACTTGCAGCATCCTGGAAACGTCAGCAGTTTCAAGCCACAAATCGGAATACAATTCGAGCCAATCATGGCCCGCCTTCTGTTGCCGTCGAATACCGATTGGCATCTCGGGAACTTCCGGAAAACGGGTTAAGATGACAGGTTCCAGGGTTCACGTCCAGAATCAGAACAGCCGTAACGCCACAAATCAACGAGTTTCATGGCGGTAACCCCGCAGGTTTGGCAATATCGCTTAATCGTGCAGCATGTTCCAGTTTACCGCAAGCCGATTTTAGGGTCTAGACCGCAGAACCCGTATAACAGGTCGTTGTTGTGATTTGAGCGACGTCTGCAGCCATGGATTTGCATCCATGAACTGTTGACGCCAGTGATAATGATCCAGTAGACCAGTCGTATCGCGATTCAGCAATCTCAACGCCGCGTAGAGCGCCTCAATCGTGGCCAGCCCTTCGCTGGGGTCCGAGTAGACCTCAGACTTGCGAGGGTAAGCCGTCTGAATAAGCGGCAGTGAGCGGACTTCCACGTGTTGATAGAAAGGTTCCATCCGCGCGGCAAGTCGCCAGGTGCCGTCCAACAGCAGGAGACCTCGATGCGAATCCGCTTCGGACAGGATCGGGCCGCCAATCCCCAGTCGGACGTATCCCGCGATATCGATCGGCACAGGATGCGGAAACGTGGTGAACACGAAGCCGTCTCGGTCGCGCAGCGGTTCGACCGAGCATTTGCTGCGTCGTTCGCGAGGATGCACGATGATGACGGTCGGCGGCACGACAACTGGGGAAGTCGCATCGGGAATTGAAATTGACGGCGTTGGGTCGGCGGGCATCAGGATTACTCGTTGCGAATTTTTTCAATGTCCGCGTTCAGATCAGCAATCTCCTTTTCCAGCTTTGGGATTTCTTTAGGGTCATCCGGCTGGTTTTTAGCGGCTTTGAGTAATTCTCGCAGACGCAGAATTTTGTTCTTTGCGGCGTCAATTTGCTTCTGCTGTTTCTTGTTGAGGGCCATTTGGCTCTAATCCCGTTCTGTTTCTGCGGTGAAATCGCCGCGACGACCCAGCCCTGCTGGCGTATGTAATCCTGGACCACTGTCCGATGCGGCAGCTTATCGAAGTTTTGAGTTGTTGCGAACAATGCCCGACCATTCCAAAGAACTTGTCCGATTCCTTCGCAAATCGGTTCTGTCCGGAGGTCTGCAAAAAGCCGTGTTCAGCAGCCCGAAACTGCCTGCCGAGCCCGTTCGCCGCATTGAAGTACGCCCTGTAGAAATCCGTGACGCGAAGCGATTTCAATTTTCTTCGCAGACCGAAACACAACAGACTCATCGGAATCTGGACGCGAATGAAGCCATCGCTGCCTTCGATTCACTTTGCCAAGGCGACTATCGTAACGTACGCATAGTAATGAATTCCGGGATCAGCGAAGCTCGCATGTCAAAGAAGGGAGTCTGGTTTCTCAAGACGACGGCAACTTCAGCGACGACTCCTGACAACAAAGCGGACACCGCAGCCCCCGAACCGGAATCGCACAATCGAGTTCGAAACTATCTGATTCCGGAAGGTGTGCCGTGTCCGTTTTTGATTCACACGGGCATCATGTCACGCGACGGCAGCGTGCGCGCCAGTCACTCGCGTAAGTTCCGACAGATCAATCGGTTTCTGGAATTCATCAACGACATCGTCGATGCGTTGCCAGCGGATCGACCGCTGCGAATTGTTGATTTCGGCTGCGGTAAAAGTTATCTGACGTTTGCAACACATTATTTATTTTCAACGATTCTGAAACGGGAGTGTCAGATCATCGGGCTCGATCGTCGCACGGATGTCATCGACACGTGTCGCAAAATTGTGACCAGTCTTTCGTTGCAAAATCTGGAGTTCCATGTTGGTGATATCTCCGGGTTTCTTTCTGATGCGCCTGTGGATCTGATGATCTCGCTTCATGCTTGTGATACGGCCACTGACGATGCCATTGCCCAGGCGATCCAGTGGAACTGTTCCGCGATTCTTGCCGTGCCATGCTGCCAGCATGAACTGAATGACATGCTGGCGGAGACGGCATTGTCGCCCATTACATCGTATGGGATTACCAAGGATCGTTTTGCAGCCATCGCGACCGACACGATGCGAGCTTCGTTGCTGACGGCGTGTGGATATCAAACGCAGGTGATGGAATTCATCGATATGGAGCACACGCCGAAGAATCTGCTGATTCGCGCGATTCGTCGAAAATCAGGCGGCGCGAGCGCGAAGGCCGCCGCCAGCAAGGCGCTGACTGATGTTCTTAAACTGCGTTCGCAACTGGGCGTTGAATGTTTGTCGCTGGAACGTCGGTTAAATGAACTCAGCCTGCTGACGTGGTCTGCGAGTCCTGAATCGCCAGTGGCCGCAGATAGTCAATCTGCGAGCGATCGCGACGCCAAGGAAGCCGCACCATGACAAAAACACTGATTACTCTCTGCACATACAATGAACGTGAAAATATCGTCGAGCTGATTCCGGAACTGCACGCCGTTGCACCGGACGCGACGATTCTGATTATCGATGACAACTCACCCGATGGCACCGGAGCGTTGGCCGATCAACTTTCGGCGGCCGATCCACGCATGCAGGTTCTGCATCGAACTGGAAAGCTGGGATTGGGCACAGCAATCCTGGCGGGATTTCGGTACGCAATCAGCAACGGCGTCGACTTTGTCGTGAATCTGGACGCCGACTTTAGTCATCCGCCGAAGTATATCCCGCAGTTGATCGAACGTATGTCGCAGTGTGACGTGGCCATTGCCTCTCGATACGTTGCAGGAGGCGGTGTCGCAGGCTGGACGCCCTGGCGCAAGCTGATGAGTCAATCGATCAACTTGTGGGCGAAGCTTTGCCTGGGGCTGCCGACACAGGACAACAGTGGCAGTTTTCGATGTTATCGAGTCAGCAAACTCGCAGAAATCGACTGGGATCTGACGATGGCTAAAGGCTATGCGTTCCAGGAAGAAGTCCTTTATCGCTGCCAACGTGTTGGATGCCGGATGTCAGAAGTGCCCTTCATTTTTGCGGATCGCCGTTTTGGTACGACTAAAATCAATGTGAGTGAATGTCTCACGGCAGCGTGGGTGATTTTTGCACTCGGCGTCCAGCGATTGTTTGGGTGCCGAGTAAAAACACTCAACGACCCCGGCGAGCGGAGCGTCGTCAGTCGCCCGATCAATCACGGCAACGCGATGCAATCATTGACTCGCCC
>JBDNFT010000881.1:0-6097 GCA_041689695.1 Planctomycetaceae bacterium
GAGTGCGGTAATGATCTCTTGAGTATTCATAGCTCGATTGCAGTCTGATCAGGTCTGTCAAAATCTCAAAATTTCAATGAGCCTCACATCATATTGATCGTCAGGCAGAATTTCAGATCGCTTTTGCGACCTTTCTTACCAAATCGGCACGAGCAGAGAGCGTACTTCCCAGGCAAGAAACTTGTGCATGGGTGCTGACAAACAGCAATCTGGACAAGCTCAGCAAGGCCATCCATATCGGGCCGGAATGCTACCGTGGCCGAAGTTGTTCCAGAACATGCGGGCGAGCAGTGAAACAGAATGGTTGAATGAAAGCCATCCTGATCACGTCGCGGCGGGATGGATTGGCGGTAGGAATTGACCATTCGGTAAAAGTGCAGCGGGACAGCTCTGCTGAAATCACAGATGGCCAATTCCAGCGGTTCACCAGCCACCCTCTACCGGACGCCAAAAGCCGCTCGCGAGACACGCAAAATGAGAACAACAGGCCAGAAGTGGCGCACAGTTTACCGGCAATTAATGCTAAGACCCCGAAAAACACTGGTTTTTTCGGGGTCTTTAATAGCGGCGGAGGGATTTGAACCCCCGACCCGCGGATTATGATTCCGCTGCTCTAACCAACTGAGCTACACCGCCAATTATCGAAACGACTCACTTTGACCATGCAATCATCAGACACAGGCCATAGTGTCGTGTTCGCAGGGGTGCGAAGTTTAGCAAAAACCGCCACGACAACAACCTTTCGGAAGCAATTTGCCGACAGTCTCAAGGTCGCCAAAGATCCCGACAAAAATCGCCTCTCCATCTGCAAATTTCCACCTGCCTTCAAATATGCAATTCGGTATCGTGGCACCGGATGTGGCAATGATTGACGTGTCACGGCGACGGTCTGTTTCATCTTCCTTACTTTCAGAAAAATTCAGGACTCTCCCGGTGGATCTGATTATCAGGCCAGCGGCAGAATCGGCGTATCGACGTGGTCCGCAGAATCTGCTTCTTCGACATTACGGCCTGTATCGGTCACCCAGGCTATCCCATACCCAAACTTCAAAGAGCCTAACTGCAGGCCGTCTGAAGCTTGTGTCAATCAAGTCAAATCGTTGAGGTCGTCGAAGACAAGAGCAGGGAAGTGCGCTCTCAGCGCGCTAATGATTCTCTCTCTCTTCAGAAGTATTGAGGTACAAGCAATGAAAAGGCTGATGCTGGGAGCCGCGATTGCAGTTGCTATGCTGCTGAACGGCGGAATTTCGAATGCGGGATTGCTCAAATCGGGCGGTTACCGTCACTGTCGAACTTCTGCATGTTCATCATGTGGCGATTTCGTCGCAGCTCGTTGTGGATCCGGTCCACAGTGTCAAACGGTGCAGGACGTTGTGTGGGAAACACAACAGTACTCGTGTATGCAGACGGTCTACGACCAATGCACAGAATCTGTGCCTGTATCGTGCACGAAGAACGTCTACGAAACATGCTGCCGTGACGAATGTTACACGGTTTGCAAGCCAGTCTATCAGACCTGCTACAAGACTGTCACATGCAACATCTGTAAGCCTGTCTATCAGACTTGCTACCGTGACGTCACCTGCCGAGTCCGTAAGCCTGTCTACCAGACTTGCTATCGTGAACAGTGTTACACGATCTGCAAACCAGTCTACCAGACTTGCTACCGCACAGTTTGTTACACGGTCTGCAAGCCTGTGTATACCACATGCTACAAAGACGTGTGCTGCACCACATATCGCACAGAATCAGAGACTTGCTACAAAGACGTGTGCTACACTGTCTGCAAGCCAGTTACTGAGTGCAAAACGGTTCAGGAATGCAGCGGCGAATGGGTCACAGAAACGAAGCACATCCCGGGGCCAGTGGTTCAGAAATGCGTTGTTGATCCATGCAATCCATGCTGCACAAAAACTGTTTGCGTCCAGTGTCCTGGTCGCACGGTTTGCTGCCGCAAATGGTGCCCCAGGATGGTTGAAAGAACCATCACATGCACACGCATGGTTCCAGAAGTCTGTCACAAGCAGGTGCCTTATACTGTTTGCCGTCAGGTTCCAGTAACAACGACAAAGAAGGTTCCTTACACGACTTGCTCGTTCGTCCGAGAAACCTGTCAGAAGCAGGTTCCTTACACGACTTGCACAATGACCCGTCAAACATGCACACGTAAGATTCCTTACACAACATGCAGCTACGTAGAAGAATGTATCACACGACGCATTCCTTACACAACATGCCGCATGGAAACTCAGTGTATTTCAAAGCAGGTTCCATACACGACCTGCACAATGACACAGCAGACTTGCACTCGCAAAGTTCCTTACACGGTTTGCCGCCAGGTATGCGAAACTCGCATGGTCACACGCACAAAGTGTGTTCCTCGCCAGGTTTGCGTAACAAAGACACGATGTGTACCACGCGTTGTGTGCCGCACAGTTCAGACTTGCTGTGATCCTTGTGCATCAGGTGCAACTGCAGAAGCACCATGCTCAAGCTGCAACCAGTAAAGAATCGTGCTTCACGCTGAGGCACTCGGACAAGGTTGTCAGTGGCCCCAGATTGAATTGAGTTGATTTCCAGCAGTCATATCAAGGATCTCATCGACCACTGAAATCAATCTGACTAATGCGACAGGGGACCGTGAATAACGGTCCCCTGTTTGCGTTTGAGCATCGAACTACAGCAAAGTTTCGGATAACGGTTTGATCGAGACGATTTTCGCCGTACGATTCCGACGTTGGAGTCCAAACGAAACACCTCTGGTTGCTGAAATGAATCGCCATCTCATCCTTGGAATTGTTGCATGGGTCGGCGGCAGCGCGGGGGTGTGGCTGGCGTTGCACAACACTGGTGCGAACGAACAGGCGTCGGCAAAGAAAGTTGCGGGCGAGATCAGCCAGTGGGTGATGGGTGCTCGATCAGAACAGGCTGCATGGTCGAAAACTCCTATCCTCCTGTCGCCCGGCGATCCCATACTGATGCGGCAACCTGATGGAGGTTATCTGCAGGTGGGAAAAGTTCGACATCACTTTTCCTCTGAGCCCAAAGAGGCGTATACCAAACAGGCGAATCTGGTTCTTTACGACAGTGTTTTCATTAATACTCCGCACGGATTTGAACTTCTCTACTACTCGACTCCCACGTCACTGGAATGGGTCGTCAGAACAATGGTCCCGCCAGAACGGCAACAGGAAATCGCCAGGCTTATTGCTGACGATTGGAAATCGCACCGCGAAGAAGTGTTGATTCAACTTCAGCCCGTGATGGAAAAGAGCCTCGCACATGCGGTAAACGCAATCGAGGCGGAGCTTCCGGCAATCATTCAGGGCCATCGAAGTGAGTTCGGCCAATTGGCGGATCGCTACCAATCGGAAATCATTCGACGCCAAATCGTACCCTTGGTGCGCAAGGAAATCCTGCCCATAGTTGAGGACGAAATTACGCCGCTGGCGAGCGAACTTGGGCAGGAGTTGTGGGATCGGGTCTCGTTGTGGTCATTCACATGGCGTTACCTGTACGACGTTTCTCCACTGCCGGAAAAGAATGCCGTCAAATCAGAATTCGAACGGTTTTTGGATCAGGAAGTCAAGCCTCAACTGGAATCTCGGTCCGATCAGTTTGTTGCGGTCACACAACGTATTATTTCGCGCGTCAGTAAAAACGAAAAAGTCCGCGCCGTCATTCGCGAAAATCTGCGCAAAGTGGCGTCTGACCCGGAATTGCAGTCGATCATCTGGAGCGTCGTCCAGGAATCGATCCTCCAGAACGAAAAACTGAAGTCCTCGCTGCGTGACTACTGGAATAGCGAAGAAGTTCAGGACTCACTACAGGTTGCCAACATTCGATTTGAACCAACAGCACGAGCCATCGGTGACGCGATTTTCGGGAATCGTGAACAGGGCGTCACGGCGGAATTCTCGCGAGTCCTGCGAAGTCAGATCTTGCTGAAAGACCGACGTTGGCTGGTTGTTGTGCCGCTTAACGATAGCCATCCAAAGCAGCAAACCAAGGATGCTGACCATCCTGTCAACAGCCTGCAGATCACTGTTGCTAAAGACGCGATGGACTTTCCGATCAACTTTGAAGGAACCGCACAAAGCCCACTCACGCGTACGGACGAAGCTGCTGAAGCAGCCAAATCAGAGCTAAAGTTCCAACACAAACTTCCATTGGTGAAACCCTGATGTCGACTGAACACAGTGTTTCCAATACGGACAACGGATCTGATTCTGCGGCCACAGTCGGCACCAGCATTCATATCGAAAAGCTGACTGTTCTGGCAGGGCAACGAACCTTACTGAACAATGCCAGTTGCACATTTCCAGCAGGTGAAGTCATTCTGCTGCTTGGTTGCAGTGGCGTCGGAAAATCCGTGTTGCTGAAGATTATGGCGGGACTCATCAACCCTGACCATGAAGGCATTCAATACACAGGTGAAATATCATTCGTCGCCTCCAACGGCACGCGACGCGGCATTTCCGATGGAACACATCCTGTCTCAGTCGTCTTTCAGAATTTTGCTTTGCTGGATGAATTATCACCTCTACAGAATGTACAGATCGCACTCGATCACGCCGCTGTCAGAAGTCCCAAATCCGGCTCACAAGCAAAGCAACTTTTGTCGGATCTGCGAGTTCCCGTTGATCGCGCGACGTCCGTATTGAGCGGGGGGCAACAGCAACGACTTGCCATTGCCCGCGCGATTGCTCCGAACGCGGATGTTGTATTCTATGACGAACCAACTTCTGGCCTGGACACTCGCACCGCAGAACAAGTCGCCGATCTGATTCGCGAAACTCAACAGCAACACCGGCGAACGTCGGTGCTTGTGACACATGACTACGAAACACTCAGCCGCATCGCTGATCGCATCGTATTGCTCGATCACCTGCAACAGCGACTTATCGAACTACCGAAGTCTGAATGGTCTAACCTCGCGACCGCCATGGGGACTCCTCCAGCAGCAGCAGCAGATGTGATTGTGAAGACATGGAAACAGCGATTAAGGAACGTCGCTGGTCAGTTTCTGACCAACTCGGGCAGATTATTTGAAGAAGTGTTGTTGTTGCCTTTTGCTTTGTTGCCTTTGTGGCGAAGCTGGCGGTGGGGATTGCGATATACGGCATACTATCTGCGACTTGTCGCTGGTCCGTCCGCCTGTATTTACATCGCCATCGCAGGCATGATTCTCGGTTATGTCGCTCAGGATTTTGTGTTCCGTTATCTGCCGTTCCGCCAGTTTACAGAACCACTACTGACAGAGAACCTGCTGCATGCCACTGGATTTTCATTGTACCGATTTCTGGTGCCTCTTCTGGCAACAATCCTGATCGCTGCTCGATCCGGAGCCGCAGTTGCAGCCGACGTTGGCAGTAAGGTTTATGGAAACCAACTGGATGCTATGAAGACCTTCGGCATGAACCCGAATCGTTCCCTGCGAACACCAATCCTATATGCCTTTTTAATCGGCATGCCGTTTCTGGCACTGCTAAGCTATGCGGTTGCTGCCATTACCGCCGCGTTTGCGTTTTTGATCAGCCACCCGGATCTCGGCGTCGCGTTCTGGGACGCACATTTCCATAAGGAGTTAAGCCAGCCAACGTCGATGATGTATCGCGGCACTGCGTGGTTGCTTCCAAAATTAATCTCCTGTGGCCTTGGCGTCGCCATGATTTCGTGGCGATGTGGAGTGACGCCGAAGCTCTCTGGATCGGACATCAGCCAGGGAGTGACTCGCACAATCTTATGGGCAACATTGTTTGTGCTGTTGGTGCATTTTCTATTTTCGTTGTTCGAATTCCGAGCATTTGTTTAGCCCCGGTTCGCAACAAAATCGCGAATCGGATGATGCCTGATTCTGTTCTGCCACGATAGGAAACCCCGTCGGCTGAGCGATGAGTCTACTGTACACCCATCGCGTTTATTGATCGTCGCCGTTGCAGATTCGTTTCTGGAGTGGCTCAAGTCACATCGAGCCGCCGGGACATCTCCGATTCTATCGCTACAGCGCCGAGCGATTTTGCACGCGGTCTCCGGATCTGCAGTTGGCGAACATCCGACCGTTTCATTGTCAGCAATGGGTTGACCAGGACACAAC
>JBDNFT010000882.1:0-5762 GCA_041689695.1 Planctomycetaceae bacterium
CGAAGTCCAGCATCGCTTTGACTTCCAGTTCGTCACCAGGAGCCATCACGATCATGTTCGGGAAGATGCGCATGTAGCTGTTGTCAAAGACGCCGTGATGCGTTGGTCCATCGGGGCCACACAAGCCAGCGCGGTCAAGACAAAAGATGACTGGCAGATTCTGAAGTGCGACTTCCTGGAAAATCTGATCGAAGCTGCGTTGCAGGAATGTGCTGTAGATATCCACAATCGGTTTCATGCCCGACTTGGCCATCCCGCCTGCGAATGCCACGGCGTGACTTTCACAAATGCCCGTGTCGAAGAAGCGATCCGGGAACTCATCACGGATGTGTTCAAGTTTGTTGCCGGCGCACATCGCGGCCGTCAATACGCAGACTCGTTCGTCTTCGCCCATCGCTTCGTGAATCGCGTCTGACATCACTTCCGTGTACGAGATTTCGGCTGATTTCTTAACCGGGACGATTTCGTTATCGGTGTCACGTTTGAATGGTGACGGCGTATGGAATTTAACCGGATCTTTGCAGGCGGGTTCGAAGCCGTGGCCTTTTTCGGTGAAGACATGCAGCAATACAGGTCCTTTGACGTCTCGGACCATTTCCAGTGAACGGCGAAGCGTCGCAATATCATGGCCATCAACCGGGCCGATATAGCGAAATCCCATTTCCTCAAACAACATCCCGCCGTGCAGAAATGACTTCACAGCGTCCTTGAATCCGCCCAGCATCTTCTCTGTTGATTCACCGACGAGCGGTACCTTGTTCAGCAGCCACGACACATCGCGCTTCAAGCCGTTGTAGAACGGTGCGACACGCGCCTTATCGAGATAACTTGCCAGCCCGCCGACGCGCGGGCAGATACCCATTTTGTTGTCGTTCAGAATGACGAGCAGGTCTTTCTTCAGGCCAGCGGCGTTATTCATTGCTTCAAACACGATACCAGAGGGCAGGGCACCGTCACCAATGACCGCAACGGATTTGCGGCCGTCTTTGAACAACAAATCGTCGGCCGCTTTCATGCCCAGCACCGTCGAGACGCTGCTGCCTGCATGTCCTGTGACGAAGAGGTCGTATTCACTTTCTGCGGGATTCGGATATCCCATCAGCCCGCCGCGGTGGCGAATCGTTGAGAACTGATCAAATCGTCCGGTGATTAATTTGTGGGGATAGATTTGGTGGCCGGTGTCCCAGATAAGTCGATCTTTTGAAAAGTCGAAAGTCAGATGCAGGGCGATGCAGAGCTCGATGACGCCGAGATTGCTCGCGAAGTGCGCGGCGCGATCTGAGACGATTGTGAGTAGTGCTTCGCGGATTTCATGCGACAAATGAATAAGGTCTGATTCACTCAGCCCTTGCAGATCTTTTGGGGATCTTATACCGCTTAGAATTTCGAATGACATTCTTTGTCTCTTTTTCGTGTTGAATCTGTAGAGCGGTGTTCATCGCGAAGTTTTCTCGTTGTCCTCTTAATCTTACTCTTAATCATAATCCTAATCGATTCATCGCGCGTCGGGACTTGGAGGTCGGCGTTCAGGCAAATCCGATTAGGATCAGGAGTAAGAAAACAAAGACAGAAACAGTGATCGGCATCTAACGCCAATCCGCTCAGTGATCTCTTTCTACAATAAATCGGGCCAGTTCCGTGAGCCATCTGCTGCGATCGCCAAAGACAGCAACCGCATCACATGCTTCCTGCACAAGTTGTTCAGCCTTCGCACGGCTGTTTTCAATTCCCAGTAAACCGGGATAAGTCAGTTTTCCAAGATCCGCATCACGCCCTGGTTTCTTTCCGAGCTTCAATTGATCACCAGTGACGTCCAGCAGATCATCCGCGATTTGAAACGCCAATCCTATGCAGTGGCCGTAATGTCGTAGTTGTTTTCGACTGTTTTCATCTGCGTCAGCCGATGCTGCGCCGAGTTCCAAAGCACCTGCGATCAGGGCTCCTGTCTTCATTTTATGGATTTGGCTGAGTTCTACTACGCGAGTCTCCGCCGTTTGGTTGGAATCGTTCTGGACAGTTTTCGAGTTTGTCAGCGACGGATCTGATCGGTCTACGGCAGGATCTGCTGAATTCGCCCCCGTATTAACCGCAGAAGAATCTTGCTCACAACTGTGGTTTTCGCCGTTTCCTGTCATCTTCGCCGGACTTTTGTCAGCTTTAAAGGCACCACGTTCGGCTTCCAAATCCAGCACCTGTCCACCAACCATACCGGCTCCGCCCGCAGCTGCGGCAAGAATCCGAACCTGTTCCGCGATTTGCCGACTGTCGGAAATACTGGATGAATTCGTCGTGGCCGAAATGGTCTCAAAAGCCAGAGTGAGCAGGCAATCTCCAGCCAAGATGGCCAGCGCCTCGCCGAAGACTTTGTGACTGGTCGGACGTCCGCGGCGGAAATCATCGTCGTCCATGGATGGCAAATCGTCATGAATCAACGAATACGTATGAATCATCTCAATCGCACATGCGGCAGGAATGGCGTCTTTCTGCTGACCGCCACACACGTCGTTCGACAAAAGGACCAATACCGGTCGCAACCGCTTGCCGCTGGCCATCAAACTATATTCGGCAGCGGACTTCAGGTTGGCAGGCCAGTTCGCTTTGGCCAGTTCATCCGCGAGCGCAGCGTCAACGAGAGTTCGCAGTTCATGCAAATGCGTTTTGAAGCCGGGTTCAGACATAGTGAGTCAGAAGCTGCTCTGGCGACGGATGAATCCAGGAGCAAACAAACCCCGGAAACCCGGAAGGATACATGCTGGAGTGCTTTCAAAAAAGTCTCCATTACTCATCCACATCCGAATTCCCGCAGCGAACGTTCTGAATTCCCGTATCGCTCGTAACAGCCGGACGGTAGAGGTCGCGGACGGTAAATATAGGAGATGGTGAGCCGTCGGCATCGGAATCGGTGAAGCTGAGGATCATTTGATCGGTCCAGCCAGCTTGCTTGAGGGCTCTGTTGGGTCCGGCGATGTGGATCGAACCGGCGGCATCGGCAAGCAAACCGGCTCCGTCGTAGATGAAGGATTCTCTGCGGTCCATTGTGCCGTCTCCGGTGTCGTCCACGCTTTTCCCGATGCGGCGTCCAAGAGCATCGTACTGATACTGCACCAATTTTGTCACCACGTTTGTGGACGTTTTGAACGTGACTGCAGAAAGTTGATTGGCGTGGTTCCACGTGTATTCGGTTTTGGCTCCGGTGGTGATGTTGGTTTTGCCGGTTTGGTTGCCTTCCAGATCGTAAGTGTAGGTAGACCGATATCACAACAGTGCCATTCCTTTTGCTGCCTTTTGCCCCCTGCAACATACCGATTCAAAACTGCCGGATCAGAACCCAGTCTCCCGCTTCCGTGAGCCGCGAAACGCTGGAGCCTGTTGAAATTCTGCCTGTTCGCAGAATTTCGAACACTTGTTGAAACGCATCCTCGTCGGGTACTTCAAGAACGATGTCACATCCTTCGATTTCCCCTCGCAACATGTGCGTCCCCGAAGCAAGAATATCTCCGCCTAACGGTTCCAGAAAATCTATCAATGGAAACTCGAATCGTTCACCACGATCAAGCGGCTCGATTGCGCCAACAATATTAACTCTCAATTGCATACGTCATCCAACCGTGTTCACACAAAGACATGTTCAAACTAACATGACATGCGAAATCACCTCGGCCAGTTCATTGCTTCTCAGCAATTGGTACCAAATCTGGCGTTTAGAGCCCAATGAGTCAACATAGGTCCAGTTTTCGGTTTTTGCCACCATTTGTCGTGCCTGCCAATGCGGTATTTATGGATCGCCCCGACTACTCACTGCCCCGACTACTCACTTGCCACTTTTTGTCGCTCCCGGCGACTGGATGACTTCAATGCTTCTGAATTTCCCTGAGTCGTTTGAGTGCATGACTTGCCGACTCTACCATGAACACGTCGTCGGACTTTGCGGCGATTTCGAGTTCAGGGATTGCTATTAGAGCCGGGACCCCGATAGCACCAAGTGCGTCGGCAGTAAACCACCTTGCATCGCCTTTCGGCTTTCGCAAATTCGCGATCAAGGCCGGGACTGCGTCTCGCGCCTCTTCCCCCATTGAGCCCAACGCCCGAGGTGCTTCACGTTCAACGTATCGGTCACCGCAATCCAATGCCCGTACTAATGCCGGAACGGCTGGCTTTGCGATTGCCCCAAGTCTCTGCAACTCACCACAAGCATAAGTTCGATCAAATGAGTATTCACCGTGGTCCAGTACATCTATAATCTCTTGCAATTTAGTCAGGTCTGCAGGATTTGCGCGAAAATCGTCAGCAAAGCACCGCAATTGAGATGCGACGTTTGTCCGTCGCGATCTTGAATCGCCACATCCAACGATCATTACCACACATACGGCAACTAGCAACCACCACAAGACTTTTAGACCCTGTATTGAGTGTGATTTTGCCGGCCTTGCCTCTTCCGAATAACGACCGAATCTGAACATTGGTGACCTCGCGGTACCCACTGAAAGTCAGCACCTATAAGCCTGTTGACAATAACCTCACGGTGGCGCAAACCGCTAGTTGCCAAGAAGGGGCCATGGCCCTTTTGTTTCAACTATGGCATTTTGCCCATACGCTTCCGCAATGTTCTGAAGGTACTGCGTCCAGACCAGCATTTGCGCCTCCGTGCCGGCAATAGCAGCGCCATAATTATTCAGTGTACCGACTGGTCGATCCCGAGACCCCGTCATTATTCTTAAATATTCTCCTCCATACATGGCTTCCGTTGCCAAGGTGACTCTCCACGTACGGGTTCCTTCCAACATGTGGCCCTCTGCAGTCCGGGCAGTTACCAGATATTTTTCCTTGTCATACGATAGTTTAACCGGAACGTCTTCAGCATTTCCGACAAGGTGTGTCGAGAAAAAACCATCCCAGCCAATCATTTCGAAGAAAGCGTATTCCCCGTTGGGTCGCACTTCAACGCGGGCTTCAGTGTTGTGATTGTTGTTGAAGTGAGTGAATTTCATTAGGTCTTCATAGATTTGTTCCATAAATTCTTTAGGGTCTTGTCCTTTTGGGATTCTCAGCACGATGGAATGATTGGACTGGTGCCATATGTTTCCAGCACCAGCTCCCGTGTTGACTGAAAGAGGCGGAGGAAGACGGGCCTGTCTCTCCCGAAGCTCAATGTTCTGACGGTGGTCAATGCCATCTTGGAGTCCTGCCGCGTCTGTTCCAATTGTCGCGCCATTCCCCACATAGCGCGACACGTTCACATCTCCTGCCCCAAATCCCATCGGGTCGTCGTTCAGAAACTTACCGAGTTGTGGGTCGTACCAGCGGGCTCGGTAGTACATGAGTCCGGCGTCGGCGTCGTAGAGTTGGCCGGTGAAGGATGGGAGCGGAGTGGCGGTGGCGGCGAGGGGATTGCCGGTGCTGTCCACGATGGAATCGATGGCTCCGAAGGCGGTGTAGCGGGTGTGTTGGGCGATGGTTGTGGTGCCGGTGGATGATGAACGAGCGGCCCAGTCGCGGGGTGTGCCTTGGTGGTCGGCGAGCGACCAGAGCAGTGAGCCGCTGGCGCCTTCGGTGGCGAAGATTTGATCGACAGCTGGACCATAGAGGTTGCGGGCGGTGAGTTGCGAAGAGTTGGAGCCGTCAGCGTCGGAATCTGTGAAAGAGAGCACCATTTGATCGGTCCAGCCAGCTTGATTCGTCGCTCCGTTGGGACCGGCGATGTGGATCGAACCTGCCGCATCGGCGAGCAAACCGGCTCCGTCGTAGATGAAGGATTCTCTGCG
>JBDNFT010000883.1:0-2022 GCA_041689695.1 Planctomycetaceae bacterium
CAACTTCCGCACCGTCTACGGCATCAAAAACGTCCCCTGCGATTCGCAGATGCGCACCATTCTCGACCCCGTCGATCCCGACCAACTGCGACCCTTGTTTCAGGATGTGTTCCGTTGCCTGCAACGCGGCAAAGCACTGGAATCGTTCGTCTTCCTCGACGGACACTATTTGGTGTCGCTCGACGGTACGACCTGTTTTTCGTCGAAGAAGGTGCATTGTCCGTCGTGTCTGGAGAAGCACCATAGCAACGGCAGCGTGACGTATTCGCATCAAATCCTGGGAGCGACGCTGGTTCATCCCGATCACAAGGTCGTGATTCCGCTGGCTCCCGAACCGATCATCAACGACGACGGCCACACCAATACTTCAGTTGGATCACGGACTTCGTGCTGACGCCGAACAACGTCTATCACATCATGCGTGGCGGGCGATCGCGTTGGAAAATCGAGAACGAAACTTTCAACACGTTGAAAAAACAGGGCTATCACATGGAACACAACTACGGTCATGGTGAGCAACACCTGTCCGTGGTTTTAATGCTGATGATGATGCTGGCCTTCCTCGTGGACCAGACGCAACAACTCTGCTGCCCGGTCTTTCAAGCGGCGCTGGAGAAACTGAAGTCCAAGCGGCACCTCTGGGATAAGATTCGCGCGTACTTTCTTGCGTTCCTGTTCGACTCGATGACGGAGTTGCTGACGGCTCTGATGCTGGGCATCACGCCGCAGCGACCGACATTGCGGAACAGTTCATAACTCGCCACGCCGCCGCCATAACCGCCAGACTTAGTGAAGCGCCGGTTGAGCGTCCAGCACGCGGTGCGCGCAGTGCCATGAAACAGGCTCTCCAAGATGCCGCCGCCAACACCAAACGTCGCCCCATCGGCCTTTCGTGCCACCAAAATCCACCACTCAACACTATACCATCGCCGTCCACCAGCAACTTATGTCATAATAGGCGAACTACGCCGACCACCGATTCGATGACCGGGAATTGCTGTGGATTCAATTCGATATGCCGTACCTGCACCATCTAGACTTTGGAAAAACGCTTCATCTAATACACAGAAGTCGCAGCCGGTATCGACCATTCCGACTGCCAGATTCTCATGCACTGAGATCTCTGCAAAGGGAAACCCCTTTTGCTTGGAACGCTGGACCATCCGGGCAAGTGATTCGGGCCGATCATCGCCAAAGCACTGGCAAACAAGAAGCAACACCAGAGTAACAAACCGCACATTCGCCTCGGGACACCTCCCTGAGAGTTCTGAAAATCTCGATTACAAACGGCCGCCTAGAAATCCAAACGTGACAGGCCTTGAGACGCAACAATCGGCTCCCTTTTCCAAAACCCCAGGCTACGCCATCAGAATCCTAGCATCGGCAGCAGCGGAACATTCAACACCGGCCCGACGTGAACCACATCTGCCGTCTGCTGCACATTGAACAGCGATGTCGGCTTATCCTTTGGCACGAAGTAATTCATTAGACTTGAAGAACTGCCTCCAACGCCATCGGTCGAACTATAACTACCGCCGACCCAAACTGGACTGGAAACCAGTGGCACATCCACCGGAAGACAGAAGCCACCTTCGAATGTCGTGTGCTCAGAAATAATGAACGCTGAACCTGTGCGGTGGGATCTTTGCTGATCGACGACGTCGGCGATTTCAACGCTGATGCCTCTCTTCTGTATCGATCCCAAAACTGGAATCGTCACCTGCATCTTTTTGCTCTGACCATTTAGGGGGATAGGCGATGCGATGTTTCAGCTCCAGCTTTGAGTCGAATAGCTTTCCGTCGCGTTTGCACGTCAGAGTCAGTGAAGTCCCCGCTTGGGAGAAGCGGTCGGTCACTTCGTAGATTGTGAAATCCGCTGCTGGTTTCCCGTCAATTGTAATGATTTCGTCTCCCGGCTGAATACCTGCAAGCTCGCCGGGGCCACCCGGACCCTGGAAGGCCTTCACGCGGGCGGCCGTAGCCTCGTATTCGCTGTCAGTCAGCAGAGGGCGCACGGACTTC
>JBDNFT010000884.1:0-3475 GCA_041689695.1 Planctomycetaceae bacterium
CGAATACCAACTTTGCCTGCGGGAATTGTCGGATCAACATGCAGTCCCAGAATGGACGTCACGCCTTTGAGAGCGCCGTCTTCGACCATCCAGTGTGCTCCCTGAGCGGTCTCTTCAGCGGCCTGAAAGATAAAACGCACGTGCGCGGACGGTACCTCGGAATCCGGCAGACGATTCGCCAGCGTGGTCATCAATTCCGCCGTCGCCAGAACAACGGTCGTATGCGCGTCATGACCACAGGCGTGCGCAACTCCGGGACAGCCGGATGCGTATTCTTTGGATTTGCGATCCTGCATTCGCAGCGCGTCGATATCGGCGCGGATCGCCACGATCGGTGCGTCGGAGGCTGGCGATCCGATCTTCAGGTCAGCAATGATGCCAACGCCGCGTTCAGGGATGTGTGGAGCGATTCCCATGGACGAAAGTCTGTCAGCGATAAAGCGCGTCGTTTTGATTTCGTCGCCGCTGGGTTCGGGATGTGTGTGCAGGTATCGGCGAGTGGCGATCCAGTCGGCACTGCGTTCGGCCGCGATGTGATCCAGCAGCAGCTCGAACGGAATGATGCGTTCGACGTCCGCAGGAGAAACTCTCCAGCCCGTGCCGGCAGTGTTCGAGTTCATAGTAAATTCCGTACGAACATTTGGGAGCGGATTTCTGCCTTATCGTACCAGATCACGAAGAGATTGTGGCAAGACGTTCCATGTGTCCATGTACGTCGTCTCAAGCGGTACATTGATATAGAAGTCGTTTTGTAAGAAGAGTGGCATGTCGGGAATCATTGCACCAACAGCATAGGGTTCCACATAAGCCGTTTTGATCGGTGAAGCCTGATACGCAACTAGTGTCAGATTTCGATCGGCTGGCAATTCAAATGGTTCGTCGGTGATTTCGTCCCAAATGGCCTTGTGAATGCCTTGCGGATCGCGTGGCCCCGGAGGAAACGGATCGATGATTAACAGGTTGACTTTGTCGTAAAGCAGATCCACTGTTTTTTCAACGAATGATCGAAGTGCGTGGCGACTGTCTTTGTTTCCGGGTGAGACCAGTTCGATGACGGCGACCACTTTTCCAAGCGAATGCCGAACAACAACTCGGTTCGCCTTCGCTGCATAGCGTTCGACTTCCACCGGCACGACAAACGTAGTTTTCGGTTTCGGCGGTGCCTCTGTCATCGTTGCCGCTCCGCCATCGGATGGTGAGAACTCAACGTCGTTCTGCTGAAGTGTGACAACATCGGGTTCAGGGCCACCGATGATCTGTTCGGCCATTGCAACCATCCCGCGCGGCAACAGCCCCGCGTTCAGCCGATTCGTGATCATGGCCATCCAGAGCAGGTGAAAATTGTGGTAGATCCCCGAACTGACTTGTGACCAGTCGTGCATTGGCATTTTTGTAAATCCCGATTCCGTGGTCCGTCAAAGATTGTTCTGAAAGTCGTTACGAATCGACTACTCTAGGGCGATTTTAACACGAATGGAAGCTGGTTTCTTCGCATGGGAAACATCCAGAAACGCGAGCTGGCGTACCGCTGTCTCCGGTCTGAGCGGCACGAATGCTTGAAAAATGGGAATTAGTTCATCAAAGATTCAAGGAATTGCGCCACCCGACGCGCTTCGCATTGAACGCCCGAACCGGCCTGCTAAGCTGTCACGTTTTTCCGATCTCACTTCTCTTATTGAGACTGACGATTCCCCATGGCTGGTTCCGATACCGCGAAGTCTGCCCCTGCTGCTCACGACGTAACTTCAAGCATCGCCACGGAGGCTCAAAAAGAGCTGGTCCTGGTGATGGACTTTGGTTCGCAAACCTCGCAGTTGATCGCTCGCCGCGTGCGGGAACAAAACGTGTTCTGTCAGGTCGTGCGCCACGATTTGGTCGCTGACCGAATTCGGGAACTCAATCCCAAAGGAATTATCCTGTCTGGCGGCCCAGCCAGTGTCTACGGTTCGAACGCGCCGACGATTGATCCTGCGATCTATGATTTGAACGTGCCGATTCTGGGCATTTGCTATGGGATGCAAGTCACCTGTCACACGCTGGGCGGAAAAATCTTGCCCGCGCACGCTCGCGAATTTGGCCGTGCGCCGTGTACGCAGTCTGCGACCGGTGCGGCAGCGAATCCGTTGTTTGCTGATATTCCCAAAACCTTCAATGCATGGATGAGTCATGGCGATCAGGTAGAAACACTCGCCAGCGACTTTGAAACGATCGCTTCAACATCAACATGCCCAAACGCCGCTGTGCGACATAAGTCTCGCGTGATTTATGGACTGCAGTTTCATCCTGAGGTGACTCATACGCAATTCGGCGGTCATCTGCTGGCGAATTTTGTCCTGAAGGTTTGTGGCTGCAAAGGCACATGGCAGATCAATTCACTTATCGAACAGCAGAAGGAACGTATTCGCAAGATCGTCGGTACTGATCAGGTGATCTGCGGATTGTCAGGCGGCGTCGATTCGTCCGTTGTCGCTGCATTGATTTCATCAGCCATCGGTGATCAGTTGTCGTGTATCTTTGTCGACAACGGAATGTTGCGAAAGGACGAGCGACAACAGGTCGAAGAGCAATTTTCGAAACATTTTAAGACTGATCTGCATGTGGTCGATGCTCGTGAACGCTTTCTCGGCGAACTTGCAGGTGTCACAGATCCACAGAAGAAGCGCAAGATCATTGGCAAAGTTTTCATTGACGTGTTTCGCGATGAAGCCAAGTCGATCCCGAACGCAAAGTATCTGGCTCAGGGAACGTTGTACCCGGACGTCATTGAATCCGGCGCAAATCCAGACGGTCCCGCCGCAACGATTAAGTCGCACCACAATGTTGGCGGGCTGCCGGCGGAATTGGGATTTGAACTGATCGAACCGCTGCGAGACTTATTCAAAGACGAAGTCCGCCGTATGGGTCACGAACTGGGATTGCCGGACGTGATGGTCTGGCGACATCCGTTCCCCGGTCCAGGGTTGGCAGTGCGATGCCTGGGTGAAGTGACCGAAGAACGCTTGAGCATCATTCGGGAAGCCGATGCTATTCTGATCGAAGAACTGCACATTGCCGGAATCTACCGTGACATTCAGCAGGCGTTTGTAGTCTTGCTGCCGGTGCAGTCCGTTGGAGGGATGGGGGATGATCGCACGTATGAAAACGTGGCGGCGATTCGAGCGATCCAGTCCGAAGACTTCATGACTGCAGATTGGTATCAATTCCCGTACGACATTCTGGCAAAGATCTCGACTCGAATCATCAATTCTGTCCGAGGCATCAATCGCGTGGTGTACGATGTCAGTTCAAAGCCACCGGCAACGATTGAGTGGGAGTAGAAACATTAAGACAATCCTCCTGATGCGACATGCAAAA
This sequence comes from Planctomycetaceae bacterium, assembly GCA_041689695.1. Taxonomy (GTDB): domain Bacteria; phylum Planctomycetota; class Planctomycetia; order Planctomycetales; family Planctomycetaceae; genus SXXK01. Next base: position 3,355 of record JBDNFT010000884.1, read on the forward strand.
GCGGCAAACGAAGAACCGGGAGAATCGGACTTCGATCGATGCTTAACTACCGAAGGCATCCGCATGGCTCGGGAGACCGCCGCCGCAATCAGGGAGCGAGGTTTCCAAATCGACCGCATCA
>JBDNFT010000885.1:0-2860 GCA_041689695.1 Planctomycetaceae bacterium
TCGGGGACGCAATCGCGGAGGGCGGTGGCATCACGATTGGCGGTGGCATCACGACGAACTGAAACCCTTTACATCGCCTCTTTGCCGCGTTGGAAATGCGGCACTGTTGTGTCGCACTCTAGGTTCGCTTACGGTCGCAGTACCTTGAACTCCGGTTTTCGGTTATCGCCACCTTTTGTCGCTCGTGCCACCTTTTGTCGCTCGTAAAGTAGAATGTCCCCTGCGTTTCCCTCCTTTTGCGTTTCACATTCTCTTGTTGATCCCGCTTCGGCGTCCAAAGTCATCTTCTTCAGTTCTCTTCAGCCATGCGACGGACGCTTTTCAGCAGCAGGCGTCCGTAGGGATTGAACATCAGACCAGCGGGTTGTGATCGCTGGTCGTCTTTAGCAAAGACGTGAAATCGAGGGCCATCTTCGTTGGCAACAATGTGGCCGTCACCAAACGGCTTTTTGCTGGCACAAAGGTAGCGCATGATTTCAATGACGTCATCACCCCGGCCGCAGTCCTGACCCATTTCGATATCGGGCAGTCCCAGCATGTGCATTCCCATGGTCCAGATGTTGGGATCTCCGTGGATGACGCTGACGTATGCAAAACTCAAGGCGTCAGTGTCGCCGCTGCTGGCCATTTCCATCCAGGCCTGACCGGAATGCGCTAATGCACTATTGTCGATGAATACGCCAGCTCCACCCGCTTGAATAATTGCGGACGCAGCTTCCATCATTGTCCATGCCTGATTCAATGTTCCGCCAGATCCGCTCAGCACAAGATTTGCCGAGTAGGAATGGAGCACTTCCGTTTCTTCTTCAGTGAGTTGTGTCCGACAGGCCGACTGGAAGACGCCCACAAACTGATCGTCAGGAGGTGCTGGGTGAAACTCTATTTTCTGCCCATCTGGCAGCACCAACGCTTCCGGCGTCAGGCGGTAGCCGGTTGGCATTCGTTCGATGATTTCGCCGGGATGAGCCCAATTGCCAGGGATGCGAAACGTAATCGTGACAGTATCGGAGGTGTCGTTTTTCATGCGTCTATTTTTGCGGGAGTTGAATAGAAAATGCAACCCACTGCCAGATTCGCCGGGCAAAAAATATTTGCGGTTCAAAACTCCGCGACTGCAGCAACTTGTTAAGATGCGGGGCAGTTCGACTGTTCCAATTTCGACCCCAATGGCCTCGTGCCATTGGTGAATCAGATGGTGAGCTCAATACCGACCCCCCGAAAAAACATTGCCTTCCCCTCCTGTCGCCGAAAGCGGCAGGAGGGGAAGAATTGGGGGGAGGGTTCTGGCCTGCGTTTTCTGGCTCACCATCGCATTCACCAATCCGGAAGTGCCGGATGGGGCCTTTGGCAGAAAGTTGGGACTGTCGAAGCAGAAATCGATTCCGTTCGATAGCCCTCAATTCTCCCCACAGAGTTGTTCTATGTTTTTCTTTACGCTGTTTCAATACAGCAAACGGTTGCGTTTGCTGATTTACATGTTTGGTATCGCCTTCAGTGCAACAGTACAGGCGGGCGATTTTGAAACGGATGTCGCACCGGTGATCGTCCGGCGATGTCTTGAATGCCATAAAGGCAAAGAGCCATCGGGTGGCTTGTCTCTTGAATCATATGCGGGGCTGCAGCGCGGTGGGGAATCTGGCGCGGTTGTCGTGTCAGGGAAGCCTGACGAAAGTATCTTGCTTGCACGAGTCAGCAGCGGTGAAATGCCGCCAACCGTCAAAGGCATTCCACAGAAACTTCCCGCTGCTGAACAGGCAATCCTGACTGATTGGATTGCAGCCGGAGCAAACTGGTCAGCCGGTCGTACGCTCGACCTTTATGAAGTTACGACAGATGTTCGAGGCGGTCGTGACTGGTGGTCGTTTCAGCCGCTGGTTCGAACTGCAGTGCCCGTTGTGACGGACGTAAAAGACATCAATCCCATCGACGCCTTTATTCTGGCTGAACTGACACCGCAACAATTCGAACCGGCCCCCACATCGGATGCGCGAACAATCGTCCGGCGGATGTACTACGATGTAACAGGCCTGCCGCCGTCGTTCAGTGAGTTGGAACTCTGGACATCTCGACTTGGCGGTGGTAATTCAGCAACATTATCACTGAAGGCGTTGAACGAACTTGCCGACCATCTGCTGGCGAGCCCTCATTTTGGTGAACGCTGGGGCAGACACTGGCTGGATCTGGTGCGGTACGCGGAAAGTTCAGGATACGAACGAGATCAGGAAAAACCCTTCGCATGGAAATATCGTGATTGGGTCGTCAGCGCGATCAACGATGACATGCCGTATGATCAATTCATTCGAGATCAGCTCGCTGGTGATGAAATCGAACAGCGAACGGAAGCGTCAGTGATCGCCACAGGATTTTTACGGCTGGGGACATGGAACGATGAGCCGAATGATGATCAGGACTATCGATATGAGCGTCTTGAAGACATGGTGCATTCGACGTCTACGGCGTTTCTGGGACTGACAGTCAAATGTGCTCGGTGCCATGACCACAAGTTTGATCCGATTCCGCAGGATGACTACTATCGAGTTGCCTCAGCATTTTGGCCAGGACCGATTGCGGCGCGTGATCGAGCCCTGCTTGGTGGTCCTTCGAAGGAGGAACTAGGCTTTGAAAACGCTCTTGGCTGGACTGATATCTCGGCAACTCCGGAACCTTTGCATGTCCTCAAGAATGGCGAACGCGACAAACCGATCAATGTCATAGAACCCGGTTCGCTGACATTCGCGCCAGTGATTTTTCGCAAATTTGATGAAGCCAGCGGCAATGCAAAGACGACGGGGCGGCGTCGCCAGTTAGCTGACTGGATCGCAGATCGAAACAATCCTCTCACTGCACGTGTGGCCGTGAA
>JBDNFT010000886.1:0-3117 GCA_041689695.1 Planctomycetaceae bacterium
AAAGGCCCGACGCTAGCGCGTTCGGCTCACAAGAACTGGCGCTGTCCAATTACGGTACAGAATTGGTCGTCAGCCAAAGGCAGGCATTTTTCAGCAGACGCCGAAACGCGGGCTGCTCGAAGTCACCGACATGTCCCAATGACGTATAGAATGTCGTGCCACCGTCCGCGCGCTTGTTGAGCCATGCGACAGGTTCAGCGTCTGTATCGGGAATCGTACCGATCAACAACGGTGATGCCGCTGGCTGCAGTGGGCTGACTTTGTAGAGCGAACCCATACCCTTTAGCTCCGCAATGTTAATGCCCGCCAGCATAGGATGTTCTGCAGCACCCGCTGCTAACGTGATCGCTGTTTCAGGTCCGGCTCCGTGATGATTTGTGTAGCTGCCGCCGATGACATCGCGATCAAATTCCTGCCAATCGACTCGGCCGTCAGGTGCCGGCTTGTCGCGCAGGCAGAAGGCATGACTTGCCGTTCGAATTCCGATGACGGGCTTCCCCGAAGCTATGAAGTCACGAATAATCTGCAACTGATCCGGCAGCAACGTGCGCCGGCGGACACTGATGAATGCCAGGTCAGCGGACTTCAGTACTTCCAGGCCCGGAATAATGCTGCCATCAACAGCATCGCCGTACACAAGGCTCACCCTGAAATCTTTGCCAAGGTCTTCCGCTGCGAACTTCGTCAGAGAGACCTCTGTCTTGTATTCGGGCTCTGACATCACAACCACAATGTGTTTGCGTTTGTCTTCGCCAAATCGGAATGACTCTCCGCCGACAAAGTCCGTGCTCAGCACAGTCGGGCACCAGTACTGTTCAATGTGCTGAGCGATCAAATCATTGCCCGTGAAGTGCGAAACAAACGGAGCCTTCGCTGGATTGTACATCGTGTCGGTCATGTCGCGCACTAACACGACGTCCTGGCCCTGTCGTACCATTTGTCGGATTGAAAATGGGCGACCCAGCAAACACATGTTGGTATGCACGCCCATCACAATCACGTTCGTAATACCGCGCTGCTTCATCAGATAAAACGCTTCACCACTGTCAGTGATGGCGTCCTGTTCTGCGATTTCAATTGCCGGATGCTGACGGCTCCACGCACGATAATTCTTCACCGGAGGATCGCAGTCACAACCGCCGTCCGTATCATCAATCGGCAGCTTTTCACCTTCGCGTGACTTGTCGAGATAACACCAGCGTTCCAGTGGAATCTTCGTTTCAACTACTGGCGCAGACTGCGCCAGTTTGCGTTGAGGAAAGTCTTTGTAGAAGTCCATGGTATCGCTGGGACAGTGAATGATAAACACGCCTTTGGCCCGAGCAGCTCTGATGAGTTCATTCATCTTCGGGGCCATTTCCGCGACGCGCGCTGCGGATTGTTTGCACCAGTGATCATCCCACATGTCGCAGACGACGATGCACGTTTCCTTTGACACCCATTTCAGCGAATTGTCGATCGAATGCCAGCGGTCCGTTTTGGGCTCAACTCTCGTTCGCGTCCGAGCGTTCAGAGTCAATACTTCGTCTGCTTGTGACTGAGCAGGTGAGATGCTGCCGGTAACCAATGCAGATATAACAAACACCGTCGATAGGATGCACTTGAAAATTCGCCAGCTCAGCATTGAAGCATCTCCCGCCGCCTTGACCAAAACAGCCAGTTTGAAAACCGGGTTTCATTTTAACGCGAACTCGGCAGCAGACCAACTGTTGCACGCAATGCCTGAAGAATCGACCGATCGACATCGATCAAACGTATTGTTTGATTCTACTCGATTCCACTGCGGCAGCAGAAATCGGCGAAACACCGCGCAGCAAAAAGGCGGCACCGTTTCTGATAGCCGCCCATTGATGCTTCATCTGAGTCGCGATTGTTTCAGTTCGCTTCCACTGGAACAATGTTCATGCGACGACCGGCCTTGTCAAACAGCACATTGCCATCGCAAAGTGCGAACAGAGTGTAATCCTTGCCCATGCCGACATTGCGGCCGGGATGCCATTTGGTTCCGCATTGACGTGCGAGGATATTTCCGGCAACGACTGGTTCACCGCCGAACTTCTTGATTCCGCGGCGCTGTGCGGTCGAATCGCGACCGTTGCGGCTGGAACCTTGTCCCTTCTTATGAGCCATTTCACTTTGCTCCAACAATTATGACGCGACAAGGCATTTCTGACTGAAAATGCCATGAATCGCTGAGTTTAGGGATGAGGTGAGGTTCGACGTCCGAACGCCATCACCTGCTGATTTTAGGGGAATCGCGTAGTGTGACAACTTTCTCGGGATTTTCAAGAGTTTCATTGCTCTGCAGGCAAGGAGCCTCAATCCGGGGAAGATATTTCATATCTCACTATGTTGCACGCAACGATCAGTTTTCTGGCTTTTCCGCCGGAAGTTCCTTAGGCACGTCCACTTCAGCGTTTCCCGCGTCGGCTGCGGCGGGCTTCTGAGCGTCGGCAAAGCTGACTTTCGCATTGCGTAAGACTTCGTCCATATGATCGATGTTGAGTTTCGCGTCGCGAGCCTGATACTGCCAGTTTGGATAACGGATATCAATCTTTCCGTCACCATCAGTATCAAGATCATCAATGAAGCGAAATTCCTGCTCGTCCTGTTCGAACTCATCGCCTGGCCGAGCAAATCTCTGCACGATGACTTTTTCTTCGACCAGATGGGTGCCATTGGCATCAGTTGAGATGCGATAGGCATTACTGAATCCGGACATGATCACGGAGAAAAAGTCGGCCTTGGGGTTCACATTCCGCCAGACAGCGACACCATAAGTGGCATAGGACAAGGTTAACTCATTTGCCACAGCTTCCGCTTCTTCGACGACTTTCTTACTACCTCTCGAATTCAATCCGTCTGCCGCCGCTTTTGCCTTGGCGACCGTTCGAGCCTCAAATGCAGACGTCGGTCCAGCTGACCAAAGTACCGGAGCTCCAATTTCCCCGATCGCTTCCACACTGTTGTGCATCTTTAACTTCAAACCGCGACGACCGAATTCACGCTGGAAGACGGATTTCTGAATCTCCAGATTGATCTCGTCAACATAAACTTCTTTAATATCGTTGTCTTCTGTTTTCAGGATAAAACGAGGCAACTGCAGAGGCACGGTGA
>JBDNFT010000887.1:0-5342 GCA_041689695.1 Planctomycetaceae bacterium
ACAGGGGCTTAGTATCTCGGTTGTGATCCTGCCGTCTGGGTAATCGAGGTGAAACTGCGCAAGCCGTTCTGCAACGGTGCTGTATTTACTTAGGTCGAATTTCATTTCTTTATCCCTTCATCGAATGATTTACCGCAGCTCAGGCAATACGCTGGCTTGTAATCGGTAATTAGCCCTTTGGTGCTGACCGAATGTCCAAAGCTAAGCTTGTGACCAGTTTTGCATGTGTAGAGCTTATAAATTGTCGTCATCGTCATCGTCAATTTCCGATTCTGATTCCTCATCAAAAGCCCATCCATCGTTCATCCACAATGACGTCTCTATACCCTTGATGTAAAAATACTTTAGATCGCCAGAATCCTTTAGAACTAGACCAGAAATTTGCCCAGTAACATCCAAAAAATCCCGTTGGGCCGTGTCGCCATATAAACCCAACTGCGTTGCTCAAGTTCCGAAGCCACAGCCGGGGCCGCCGTCAACAGAACACTTAACGCCACGCACACGCATGGAATGAGTGCATACAGCGTCACCGACCACATGGACTTCTGTGCCTCAATGCTGTTGAAATCCTCGAAGTCACCAAGCGTGCGAATCAATATCGTGATCATCACCGGAAATGCAGCCATTGCGTACCACCAGCCGATGCGTCCCCACGTCAGTGATCGCTTCCACTCGTAGATGAACACAGCTCGCAATGCGTTCATAATTCACCTCGATGAATCTTCATCAAAGAATTGAACAACGACTGCAGAGAATCGTCTGCCGTGCGAATTTCATAGATTCTTAACCCGTCGTCTTTCATCCACTCAGGAATCATCGCGGAGATTCGACTGGCATGTCGCGTTGAAAGCACGACGACTTCTTCGCCGGAATTCGTCTTTTTGATTTTCGCGGAATCCGCCAGATCTGCGGCCAGCGTTTTCGCCGCGAAACCTCGCAGATCATTGCACCGCACATGAATTTCAAGCGGCACATCAAACAGTAACTCATGTACTTCTTCGGCCGTACCAGATGCCAAAACGCGGCCACCCGAAATCAGCAGAAACGATTCTGTCAACGCTTCAATTTCATACAAGACGTGGCTGGCGATAATGATACTGCGGCCCATCGCGATCCAGTTACGCAGCAGGTCGGTCATGTGAGCCCTGCCGATTGGATCGAGTCCACTGAGCGGTTCATCCAGAATCAGCAGTTCCGGTTCATGTGAAATTGCTTGAGCCAGCTTTGTACGTTGTCGCATTCCTCGTGAGTAGCTGGCAATCGGCCGATACAGGCCCTCAACCATCCCAACCAATTCCATGCAATCCAGCGCACGGGATCGCGCGGCCTGATGCGAAAAGCCTTGCATCTCCAGAAGATAGATCACCCATTCGATTCCGGTAATTGATGCGTACATGCCTTCAAACCCCGGACAGAAGCCGATGCGGCGCATGAGATGCGGGTTGTTGCGAGGATTCATGCCAAGTACTCGGACGGTACCTCGCGTCGGCAAGAGTTGACCAATCAGCAGATTCAACAACGTGCTTTTGCCAGCACCGTTTGGACCAAGAAGTCCATACGCACCGCGTGGCAGTTCCAGCGTAATGTCATTCACGCCCAGCACCTTGCCATAGAGCTTGGTGACATTTTGAAATTGAATTGCGATGTCGGCTGACATGCTTTTTTATACCTCACGCACTGTGAATTCATATCCTTGTTCCGAGGCTCCTGCCTCGGAACACATTGGATCGGAGGCTCCTGCCTCCCGGAATAACCTCGACGAGAAATGCTGTCTGTCCATGACAACACCTCACACCTGCATCGGTGCCGACACTCGACGATACAACACCGCTGTGCAGACAGCAGTCAATACGGCAATCAGAATAAGACGTGTTTCCATGTGAGTGACCCCCAGCTTCGGATCAAGAATCCATGACGACAAATCGTTAAACGTTTCGAACAGCGACAACGACTGCACCATTGAGCTGTCTCCCGGACTCGCGACACTTCGAATCACGACATAAGTCAAATGCCCGAAGATCCAGATTGCAAACCACGAAAACGAAGCATATCGCGATTCCGTCGTCAGCGATGACAGCATCAACGCCAGCATCGTACACGGAACAACTATCAATAAAGATGCCAGCATCACGCGCAGCGGCAGATCCCATGTGGCATACAACACAGAAATATCGGGCGACAACAGAACTCCGATAAAGTACAACAACAGTCCTGGGAACATGGTGACAAAAGACAGGTACAACCCGATCGTGACCGCCTTTCCAACGATGTACTGAACTTTGGTCATCGGCCTTGAGAAGTAGAGCAAGAAGGCCCTCGATCTGAAATCCTGCGAAATCATGGGTGGCGCGATCACAGCCACTATCGGTATCAAAAGAAACGGCTGAGATCTTCGAAACAGAATCTGTAGCAACGCAGACCAGAACAGATGACGCTCCTCTCCCATGCTGGGGCGTGAACCTGTGAGAATTCGTTCCTGCTGGATACGGCGAAAAATGACGTCCGGGCTTTCATGCGTCACGAGCGCCATTGCTCCGGCGGACATCATGTCCTGAACTTCCCCGCCCTGCTTTGCGGATTGTTCGTAAATGAAAATCATAAATCCCATCACGATGCCCGGTACCCACGCGAAGAACATCATTCTTCGCAGCCAGGCACTTTGCCAGGCACGACGGATACCGATTTCTGCCACCACCAGCCAGCGCGTCGAAGGGGACCGCAACTCGCCGTTCCATTCACGATAACCGAGGTTATGAATTGGCATGTGTCACCTCACGAACGGCCGACAGGAAGATCTGTTCGAGCGAATTTTTGGAAGGGGACAAACCACGTACAAGGCAGCCACTTTCCGTCGCTGCCGACCAAAGCGGCTCGTTCAGAGCATCGGCGTCTCCGAAAACCCGCAGTTGTCGCAGCGAAATAATTTCGGAATTCACGCCTTTGGCATTCAGGCGTTCTCGATACGCATCACGATCGCCGGACAACGTCACTGTCATCGAAGGATTCGGCACTCGGCACAACTCTTCGAGCGTATCGCTGACTCTCACTGAACCAGCGGCCAGAATCACAACGCTGTCGCAAACAACTTGCACGTCCGGAAGAATATGCGTACACAGCAGGACGGATTTCCCAAATTGCCGTGCGAGGATGCGAATGCGATTCAACATGGCTTCACGCTCTTCCGGATCCAGCCCGGACGTGGGTTCATCCAGAATCAGCAGTTTCGGATCATGCACAATCGCCATCGCAAAACGCAGCTTCTGTCTCATGCCCGTTGAATACGTTTCAACTGGCCGGTAACGTTCCTGTGCTATGCCACAGAAGTCCAGGATTTCGTGACCACGGCGCAGTGCTTCCGTTGTCGGAAATCGCGAAAGCTGCGCGGCCACCTGCATCGTTTCGATACCAGTCAAGCCATGGACATAGCAATCATCTTCCGGCATATAACCAATGTGCGTGCGAATCTGATCGGCCGCCGTTCGGATCGGAAACCCCAGCACATGGCCATCGCCGAAGGTAATTCGTACCAGCCCCAACAGCACTTTAATCAGCGTGCTCTTGCCCGCACCGTTCGGTCCCAGCAATCCCGTGATGCCCGGCTGAATCGTCAGGTTGACGTCCGACAGCGCTCGAAAGCTGCCGTAGTCTTTCGTCACGTTTTTTAGCTCGACAAGAGCAGTCATAATTAGAGTTTTCGTAGCTCGGCATTTTGAGTCGAGGAGATTCTGTACGCGAAGTCGCGAGGTACTTATTCCGAGGCTCCAGCCTCGGAACACACTGCTTCGGAGGCTCCTGCCTCCCCGGTTCACTCAGGGTAATGGCATGTGTTCGGCGGTCATGTGAGCGGGAAGGCGCTAGCCGCCGGTATTGCCAGATGATGAATATAATCACCGGCGGCTAGCGCCTTGCCGCTCACTAAACTCAGGAGGCTGGAGCCTCCTGTGCATAGCGTTCCAAGGCTGGAGCCCCGGAACGAGAATTCCACACCATGGAACGTAATAATGAACATCGAATGCGACCGCATTGTCTGTCAATCCAGACTTTATTTCCATTGCTGCCGAAACACTATCGACTTCGGCAGAATCTGCCGATCGATTCTGGCCGGGTGCTGATCAGGCCGCAATGCAGGAAATACAGGCAAGACGCATGCCCGGAAGTCTCCGTTTTGGCCTTGTCCACGGATTGAAATTGTCGGTAGAACTTGCCGGAGTTGGACGCGATTTGTCGTTCAGTCTTCCAGAACAGCCTTCTCAGGCTGCCCGATACCAGATCAGGACGGGACTGGAGTCCCGTCCTACAAGCCCCAAAACGGATTTGATCTCTCATGTGGTGCAGTACTTGTTGCACGGATGTCTCAGTCAGGACGACCGGCCACGCCGGTGGTCTGCTGTGCTCCCAGTGCGGACATGACTTGCTGGCTGCATCAAAACCAACCGACGCCATTCGTCAGGCACGCGAGATTCTGGAGCGATGGAATTCGAGTGACTTATTCGAACGCATCAGCCGCACTGAATCGCTGGATTCATTGCAGACGCGTTTGGATAGCAGCAGGAAGCCGGCACAACGCACATCTTCGCTGACGAAGGCGTTAGATTTCAGTCCCCCAGTGAAGGTACCTACCGAAGCTGGCCCCAGCATACCATTGACGATTCTTAAAGCTCCGCTGACACCGGAAGACCTGGCATCAATATCGCCAAAGTACTTCCGCGACTCTGAAGAGGCCACAACACCGCCTCAGGATAAAGAGACTGCTGAAACCGAGATCTTACAAGTTGCGGCCCCAGAAGAACTCATCGATTCATCAAGTGATCATGAGGCATCGGATAGACTCCAGGATGATGTGGTAGATTCTGTTCATTCCGATGACAACATATCTGATGCGTCACTGGGCTCAGATCAATCCGAGATCCCCAACGTAGCGCAGGAACCAAACGCGACGCCGCTAGCCGAAACCGAAACCGCCCCGGAAGAAATTCAGCACGTATCAGCCGATACAGGAGCACCAGTTACGATTCATGGCATCACAAGTCAACTGCAGCGAGTCTACGAATTAGCTCTGGCACAAGAAGCGAAACTGCTGGCGGATGAGCAGAACGAATCGACGCTCGTCAACGATCAATGCTCGACTGAAGACACCGACGAAAGTTTAATTGACGACAATAATCCACCGGCAGCACCCACTGAGCTCACCCTACAAGGCGACAGTAATTCGACATCACCAGTCGATGAAGCTAACGAATCAGCAGTCTTAGACTCAACGCTAACCGAACAACCTGTCTATCCCGCAATCATGGACATCCGCGAGGAATCGGCACCGAGTCCGACGAAACCGGCAGAACTTG
>JBDNFT010000888.1:0-2318 GCA_041689695.1 Planctomycetaceae bacterium
CAGTCTCGCAATGATGAGGATGAGCGAACTGACGTCCCACGGAACCTGTTCACGTCCTTCAGGCATCGCCTTCTGCAGAAACGTGTCAAGCTGCAGCGTACGAATCAAATGCAGCGCGATCCACGGTCCTCCAAACTGCCGCGTGTTTTCGACACGGACTCCGGCGACGTTCACTTCCACCCAGCGCGGCTGTGTGGTGTTCTCATCGTCTTCGAAGAGAAGCGGCTGACGGTGACGATCGCCTGTGGATTTGTCCTGGCGACCGGTGGCGGTGTCCGTGCTGTCGATGGCCTGCCTGACACCAAGTCGCCCGGCTTCGTCGAGCTTGCCGAGCCATGCGACCACCCGCTGTCTCGGACCTCGCTGGGTTCGATAAGATTCGACGAGCGCCCAGTAGGCAGTTCGCTGTCCCTTTTCATCTTTGAAGTACTGTCGGATAAACATGGCCGGGATCTTACGCCCCGTTTTCAAGCCCGCCAGATATCTTCTTCTCACTACATCGTGTTTCAGAATTCAAAACACGGCTATTTTCTAATTTCAGATCCCAAAACACGGCAAACTTTTTTTGGTCAGCCGCGTTTTGTTACACTTCTGGGGAAGTTGATCTAGCCCGACTTCCCCAGAAGTATCGAAAACCGTCTTTGCGTGAAAATTGTTTGCCGTGTTTTTCAGGTCAACTTTTGAAGATTGCAGTGTTTCGGAATCCGAAACGTGATGTAGTGACGACCAGTGATCTTGGCCGTTCAGAAAATGCCGTTAGCATTCGCGGTCATGTTTATTCGCCAATGCTACAGAACGAAAAACGGACAGCGGCACGCCTACTGGGCGCTGGTGGAATCTCATCGCACGGCCACGGGGCCGAGGCAGCGCGTAGTGGCGTGGCTGGGAAAGCTTGACGAAGCCGGACGATTGGGTGTGCAGCATGCCGTTGATGTGGCCCGGAACTCGATCGAGCCAGGCTCCAAGACGGAACACATGCAGCCGCTCGGACGGCAATTGCGATTTGAATTCGATGATGATCAGTCAGCCGTTCAACCTCGCTGGGTCGAAGTCAACGTGGGTGGAATTCGAGTCGAAAATTTGCGGCAGTTTGGCGGTCCGTGGTTGGCATTGCATCTGATACAGACGCTGCAGCTCGACACCTTTCTCGCCAATGCAATCCCGGACGGACGCGAGTACGTGCTGTGGGATGTGAGTTCACTGATTCTGATCATCGCGCGTTTGCTCGAACCCTCCAGCGAACTGTTTATCGCCGAACAATGGTATCCGAAAACATCACTACCGGATCTGCTCGGTGTTCCTGAAGAACGCATTGACGACAATCGGCTGTATCGTGCGCTTGATCAACTACTGCCGCACAAAGAAGCACTCGAAGTCCATTTGAAAAATCGACTTGGCGAGCTGTTTCAGTTGGAATATGACCTGCTGCTGTACGACGTCACAAGCACGTACTTCGAGGGCGCAGCCAACTTTCCGCTGGCACAGCGAGGCTACTCACGAGATCAGCGCAGCGACTGCAAACAGGTGTGCATCGGGCTCGTAGTTTCACGCTGTGGGATGCCGCTTGGTTATGAGGTGTTCGCTGGAAACACGGCGGATGTGACGACGGTCGAGCATGTCGTCGAAACCATGGAATGCCGATATGGGAAAAGCAATCGCATCTGGGTGATGGACCGTGGCATGGTCAGTGAAGACAACATCGAATTCCTTCGTGAAGGCGGTCGACGCTATATCGTCGGAACACCGAAGTCGATGCTGAAAAAGTTCGAACAGGAAATCCTGAAAGAGGACTGGCACAGCATTCGCGATGGACTTGAAGTGAAGATCGTGCCGTGGCCGAAGTCCGACGATGATGATGCTTCAACATCAGAAAGCGACTTGTCACCAGAACGATTTATTCTCTGTCGCAGTCGTGAACGATCAAAGAAAGAAGAAGGCATTACTCAGCGTTTTGAAAAAAAGATCGAAGATGCACTGACTCACATGAAGGCACGCTGCGAAAAGCAGGCGCGGGACTCTATGAAAGTGGAACGTGAAATCGGCAGAATGCTTGGAAAGAATTCGCGTGCGGCAAAGCTGTTTGATGTGAAGGTGACAAAGAGAGACAAGAATGCCGCTCGCATCGAATGGTCAAAAGTCGAAGCCATGCGTGACTGGACGACGCTGAGCGCCGGGTGCTACCTGCTTCGGACAAACGTCGCCGACTGGTCCGACGAAGAACTCTGGAAAGCCTACATTCAGCTAACAGAAGCGGAAGCCGCATTTCGAATCCATAAGAGCGACCTGTCGATTCGCCCGATCTGGCATCAGAAAGAAGA
>JBDNFT010000889.1:0-2049 GCA_041689695.1 Planctomycetaceae bacterium
ATCAATCATGTGCAACATATGAACATCGATCGTCTGTCCAAACTGAATGCTCGGATTGTGCTTCAGGACTAGTGGCACGATTTTCGGCGATGTTGGCAGTTTCCAGTTTGTTGAGGGATTGTCTTGAGTTGCATCGATTGGGTTTTCTGCGGCAGCCGGAATCAGGTCGGTGACAGTCAATTGACCTTCGTCGGACGAAAAAAGCCTGAGTGTACCTTCGATCGCAAGATCCGATTTCGGGATTGGAATTGTCGCAATGATCTCCTGACTGGCAGGCTGTCGTGATTCGCAGCGAAGAATGCTTGGTATCGAAGATCTGCGGCCGATGAGACTGATCGTCCATTGTTCCCAATTGGAGTCGTAGCCATCCTGATCTGCGGCTTGTTGCTGGTCGGCAGGCGAGGCATTTGCAGACAGGTCACCGCGACGTGCGGGGATTGGTTCTCCGTCGAGCGACCAACGTGAACTATTGGCGGCCTGAGACGGCATTTGCAATGTCAGCGATTCCCCGAATTCGTGGTTCGCTGGAAGAACAATGCGCGAGGTTTCAACAATCTGGCCTTCCACGATCCGGACGGCATGCTCAAGTTCGATAACCTGTTGATTTGAAGTCTCTGCAACTTCCGACCTGGCGAGTGGTGTTGATTCTGCTCCACCAGCAGCGAAGAATTTTGCGGCACTGCCTCCGCCGACATTCGTGAGTTTCGATTCAGGCAGCCACGCCGTTGTTTTGCGTACTTCTTCGAGTGTCAGTGGTCGTCGCCCTGCGCTCCAGCGACGTTGAAGCTCGGTGCTGAGTGTCAGAGCAGGCGGAAACACAACGACAGAATTTGTACGTTCTATATGCGTGTTTTCTCCAAGTGGCAGATTAATCGTTCGGGCATCTATGGCATCTGACTGGCGTAACTGGATCTCGACGACCCGCGATGCTCCTGGTTCCAGTGATTCCGGCAGGTGTAACGTGAGTGGAGAAGTGGCGGCTTCCTGGTCACTTTGAGGGAATTCAAAAAACAGCGATCGAGAGTTTGATGCATATCGAGCTGCAATGACCTGCCAACCCTGCGATATTGGCCATTGGAGTTCGACAACCGACGCGCCTTCGCCTTCACAGGTCACATTTACCAAACATCGCACCGTCGCCAGTCTTCCGGCGGGTTCCACAAGTGTCACTACGGAATCAGACAATCGCGGTTCGCTGGAGGACGTTCTGGCAATTGCAGAAGCCTCTGGCTGAAACTGAATGAGCTGGTAGTCGCGGCTTTGATCCAGCTTGGTCACGATATCGCGTTCCTGAATTCCCACCAGAGTCCATTCATCAAGATAGATTGAACGTGGCAGCACGACGCTGATCTGCCCGATGGGCACTAGAATCGGTCCGCGCAGTGTATCGTGGGAGCTGAACCATTGACTCAATGACAGCATCGGCAGGTCCCAGGATTCCGTCTGGGGCAAGACAGAGGCTGCGGAGACATTCAAAGTTGCGGAGTCCGCTGCTTCGGGCAATAACAGACTCAGGGTTTGCTGGCCATTTTCTTCTGCGACCTGCCACTCGACTGGCCGTCTGTCTTCCAGCATCACATCCGCGATGCGGACGCGATTGGAAATTCTTGCGGTCAGGCGAGAGCGACCATTCAATTCCGATGGCAGGCCAATCGTCCAGCGGGATTTCAGTATATCCCCGGTCAGTTCATGTGCTGCATTAAAAAACATCAACGGCATTGGGTTCATGGAGCGAAGTGGCTTCTGTTCGCGGCAGTTGAAGTTGAGTCTTGTCGTATCGCCCGGAAGTATCGTCCACGACTTCTGTTCACTGGTTTCGGGTGTCGCGGGAACCGTTTTAGGACCCAGTACCAAACTTGAAGCACTTGAAATAACGAAGCCTGGTTTTGTCAGCAATTCTAATCTTGAAGTTGTCGCGGCAGGTAATTCCAGACGAAATGTCACAACATCACCGGCAACCAAACCATCAGATGTCCACGTCCCCGTGAGTTTTCCGGGAAAGCCTGGCTTAAGCAAAAATAAGCGTCGGCTGGAATCAGAACCGAGTTC
>JBDNFT010000890.1:0-2300 GCA_041689695.1 Planctomycetaceae bacterium
GAAGCCCCGGGGTTTCCGGCTATCGCCCTCCAATCCTGGCCCACCCGACAACGAAAATCTGACAAAGCACAAAGCACTTGCCGCCAACCGGGAGAATGTTATGCGTCTGACTCTGCGAACTTTATTGGCATATCTCGACGATCGTTTGCCGGCGGCAAATGCCAAGGAATTGGGCCAGAAGATCACGAAAAGTCCATTTGCGACGGAACTTGTCGATCGAATTCGCGAGGTTAAGCGACGTCGGCGTCTCGCGATGCCCGAAAAGCCAGTGGCGATGATCGATGCGAATCTGGTCGCCGAATATCTGGACGATCAACTCACTCCGGAATTGGTCGCAAAGATCGAAATGGAAATCCTGGCATCGGATGTGAAGTTGGCCGAAGTCGCGTCCGCTCATGAGATTCTCGGACTGCTGCAGGATCATGTCACCATCGACCCACGGCTGCGCGACAGATTGTACGCGCTGGATCCGAGCGGAATGGCCGACGTCGTACGAGTTCTGGGCAATGATGCGACCGGACGTGCAGCATCCGCGTCGCAACCCAAAGGAACGATAGAATGGAAGCCATTGCCAGTCGCAGGGACATCATCGCGACGCTTGTCGTTCTTCATCGTCGGTGGCTTAGCGTTGCTCTGGTTAGGGATTGTTGTCTCGGATTCTATTCTGTTCGGTCCCAAAACACTCCCGGAGAATGTTGCCGACGCAGGTGATAAGTCAAACGTACAAAAGGCTGCTGAGGAACTCGTCGCAGCCTCAAACATCGACAAACAACCTGGTGATCTGGAAAGCGGCGATACTGTTGTCACCGATGCAACAGCGATGCCGCAGCCCGCTGTAAAAAATGAATCCACGACCGCCGCAGCCTTGATCACTGCCTCGCCGAACAACACCACGCCGAACAACACCACGCCGAACAACACCACGCCGAAAACTGCTGCCGAAATGAATGCTTCGGCAGCGGGTACTGGAGTCGCAACCGTTGTGGCCTCCACGGATGCAATACCAGCGAAAGGCGTTGATGCTCCGGGCACGAACGCGCAACCAGACAAGACTAACACCACGGAATCACCGATGCCCGCTGATGCTGAACATGTTTCGTATCACTTGATGTCGAACAACAAAACGCTGTTCGTTTTCGAAGCAACGGCAGATCGCTGGATGCGGCTGGATCAGATTCCGGGTGGCGAAATTGTCTCCACAACGCGCAACAATATGGACTGCGAAAAGCTCTTCAAACAGCGTTGGTTTGCCATCGCTGAACCATTTGTTGCAAACTTTATGGCAGAAGGTAAAGGATGGAATGCGTCACTATCCGGATCCATTCTGGCTCGCACTTCATCAGCACCGACACCCGGATTGGAAATCTATTCCGGTCGAATGAAGCTCGGTGTTGAACCGACAGATCCTTGGAATGATGATGTTTTGCCGGTGTTTGGGCTTCGAACGGCTGGTGTCAACGCTGCCATCACACTTCGTTCAAAGGATTCTGTTGCGGGAATCGAAGTTACACCTGTGGCCACATCACCGCTGGGTGACTCAAATGCAGTCGATGAATCAAACGCAGCCGCAGCACTGCTGCATCTTAACGGGGCTGATTTTCGCGTAACAGTCACTGTGATCAAAGGTGAGGCATCTGTTGCGTTGCCAGGTATGGAACAGGAATCCTTGTTGTCGAAGGGACAAAGTGTGAGTTGGTTAGCGGTCGGCGCGGTGGATTCTGGCAAGGCATCCGCTGTGGCAGAAAATGTGATCGTTGATAACGGTCGCCAACTGGCAGCGATGCCGGCGTGGTTGCATGAGGACACGAAACCTGTCCCGGAAGCGGAAGCACTCAGCAATCAGATGATTGCAGCTTTGGCAAAAGGCGATGATCCCGATCTGGCCATGACTCCACTCTTGTCTGATCGTAACCCTCAACTTGGAATTCGTGCCGTGCAGGTGTTTTCCGCAACGCACGATATCGAACGGTTGTTATCCGTGCTGTTTGAATCGTATGATGAGTCCGTTCATCGATCTGCAATTGATGGACTTTCGCGAATTATCAACAGTTCGTCGTCTGGTGGTCGTGACATCCGGCGTGCATTGGAGACGCGTCTGCCGATGACGGAAATCGATATGACGATGTTGCTGCTGTCAGGAATTGGCGACGCTGAGGCACGTGATGCCGATTTTTGTCGGTCTCTTGTCGATCAACTCAATAATGAGCGATTGGCGACAAGAACACTCGCGTTCTACAGAATTCAAAAGTATTCAGACGACCGCCTGGGATATCACCCGGATTCTGAATCTTCGCGACGCC
>JBDNFT010000891.1:0-2859 GCA_041689695.1 Planctomycetaceae bacterium
GGATGGCGTATAACTTTCCGTCGCCACAGCTTCGCCTGAACCATCCGCCGCAGGTACGGAATTGCCGACAAAACTACCGGTGGCGTCCGTTTCCAGGCCACGCAACGTCTGCGTTTCGTTCCAGATGCCGTACTTCTCGAAGATCCGCCGCAACCGTCCGTCCTGCAATGCCGCCACCAAAGTTTCGTTCACCGCTTTCAGCAAGTCCTTGTCCGACTTGCGTGTCATCGCCACGTAATAGCCACGTCCAACTGGCGTACCAAGTGGGCGAAGTTGCGAAAAGCCTTTTGCATAGAAGACCCAAATCGGAAGATCCTGCACGTTCGCATCAATGCCACTGAGTGCAAGCTCGGTTGCTTCCATGGCATCGGTCGCACCTTCGAACAACGCGATTTCGATGTTGTCGCCGCCGAAGCGTTCAACATAATCCTGCGCGGCAGATCCGCCAAGAACTGAGACCTTGCGTTTTTGACCATCGACTGGTTTCAGCAGATCTTCCCACGCTGCAAGACTGCCATCAGCCGTGCGTCCCAGTAACTGCAGTTCATAAATGTAATATGGGATCGAGACTCCGTACCGCGCAGCTCGATTGGTTGTCCATTCGTAGCCATTGAGCACGATATCGATGTCGCCACGATCCAGTAAATCCGGCAGCTTGTCCCATTGCCCCTGCGAGAACTCTGCTTTGACGCCGATGTGTTCCGCGATCAGTTCGGCGAGTTCCACTTCGAAACCAATGCGCTGCGTCGGATCATTTGGATTCGGATAAACAAACGGCCCGCCGCCTTCCTGATCGGCTCCCCAGACAAGCGTGCCTCGCTGGCGAATCTTATCAAGTCCGTCGATGGCAACTGCCGTTGATGAAACGATCAAGCACACTGCAAGAACGCTCACTACGACGAGCAGCCGATTGCCGGTGTGGATGAGCCTTCGAGATTTATGCAGCGGAGCCGACTTCTTCATTAAACACTTTTTCTGTTCGTAGAAAAATTATCGAGGTAAGGGTACGACAGCCTTTCCAGGCAGACTTGTTCTTTTTTTCATGTCAGGCTGGAATGCCTGACATACTTTATTTCGAACGGCGATTCCACAGGTATCGAATAAAAGATGTGAGTCCCGCAAAATGATACGTTGGATCAACGTAATACTGAATCACGTAGAAAGCAAAATAGTCGAAGCGACAGAAACTCCAGATCGCAATCAGCAGTAACAATCCGGATCGAACGTCCGGGTGGTCAATGAGCAGCATTGCCGCCGCGACGCATCCCGTCAGCAAAAACAGAAAACCCTTGGCTATGATGACACGAGAACTTTTCAGATCGCCCAGCATCTTCGTCCTCACCGATTTGCGATTAAAGTAGCCGTCACTCTCCGCCGTGACGAATGCCCAAGGGCCGCATTTTGCGGCTTCCTACCGCGACTGAACATCTGACTCCAGAAGCGATCGTGCGGATCTTAACGGTTTGCGGTTCTAAATCGCAGAGTAGATACTGAACGGATGTTCGGGCAGACTTTGACTCGAAGCCAAGTTCGCACTACGATAGAGTGTCGCGAGTCGGCAGTGTGCGCGGTCTGCGCGATGCGGCTCGTTTTTTTTATGGCGTTGTTCCGTGAGACAATGACACAAATCAGTGCAAACGAAGTATCGGAGCCTCTCACAGCGACGGCTCATGTGCCGCTGTCTGAACGCCCTCTCGTTGCCGACGATGAAAACACGGTCATCAGTTCGCCGGAACAACCTCGCGCGGAAATAAAACCGGAAGCTGCTTCAACAGCGCAGGCTAACGAAGCCATTCGCAATCGCTTGTTTCCGACGAATGCCGTCCACAACGGCGAAGAAGTTGGCATCCGGCTGGCTCATTTTCAAATCACCGGACGGCTCGGTTCCGGAGGCATGGGCGCGGTCTTCAAGGCGACAGATCTTGAACTTGCTCGGGACGTCGCGTTGAAGATTCTGCATCCATCATCAACGCAGGATGCATCGCTGATCGCGCGGTTCAGAAATGAAGCACGCGCGTGTGCTCAATTGAACCACGATAACATCGCGCGCGTCTATTACGCAGGCAGCCAGGACGGGATGTATTTCATTGCGTACGAATACGCGAGTGGTCGCACGATTCGGGACGTGATTGTGGAAAACGGCAAGCTGAGTCCGGCCGAAACGGTGAACTATGCAATCCAGATAACGCTGGCGCTGAATCATACGGCCGCTGCCGGGATCGTACATCGCGACATCAAACCTTCCAACATCATGCTCACAAATTCCGGGCGTGTAAAAGTCGTCGATCTTGGATTAGCGCGACGCGAGACCACAGATTCCATCGGTGACATTACGGTTGCCGGGACAACACTTGGGACATTCGACTACATCGCGCCGGAGCAAGCTCGCGATCCGCGGAACGCCGACGGTCGCAGCGATATTTATTCTCTTGGCTGCACGATGTACCACATGCTGACCGGACGACCTCCGTATCCGGAAGGCACGGCTCTGCAGAAACTGCTCGATCATCAGGGCAAGTCACCGCCCGATCCGCGCACATTCAACAGTAGTGTCCCCGAAGAAATTGCGGCCATCATGCGCAAGATGATGGCGAATGATCCGGACGCCCGATATCAGGCACCCGGGTTACTGCTGAATGATCTCATTCAAATGGCGCAGATTCTTGGTCTGCACAGCGTGCCCGCAGAAGGCATCGTCTGGCGCAGGCCGGGGCCATCAAGCGTTCGACAACCGCTGGGAGCGGTTTGGGTTTTCGTTTCTGTGTTGTTGATTTGTCTGACAGCCTTATTCCTGGACCGCGCACCTCCTGCAGCGCGAGATACAGACAACGTGCTGAATGAAACAACCGATCTCGGAAA